>DATEQL010000685.1:0-6366 GCA_035272665.1 Allostellaceae bacterium | reverse complement strand
GTAATGCACGTCTCGAAGACGTTCCGGTCTTTCTCGTACCTCACCAAAGGGCGGCGCGCAGGCCGACGCTCGCGGATTTCGTGTTCACGGTCCTCAAGGCGCTCGCATTGCTCCCACCGTTTGGTTTGTCGCCGACGGTGTCGAGTGCCGTGGTCCGGGTTACAAGCCAACGCACGTGCGTTCAGGATGCCGAGCGCGATCGAGGAGGAGTTCGGGTTCTGCGAAGACCTCCTCCGGCGACCTCACTGCCAGGTTGCGAAGCCCTGCGACCGGCACTGGGACATTTTCAGGCGCCTGTGCATCGGGACGGGCACGCGAGGATCGCGCGTCACCGATGCCTGCTTCGCGGCTCTTGCGATCGAGTGGGGCTGCGAGTGGATCACACTCGATCGTGACTATGCGCGGTTCCCGGGACTGTAAGCGGCAAGTGCCGGTCGCCTAACCGAAGTATTGGAGGCGGCCAAGGTCAAGGACTTTCACCCGGCAGAGCTGGCTTCAGGACTTCACTGGCATCAGCATGGACTGATCCGAACCCATGCGCGGCCAGGGCGAGCGCAAGAGAAAGGAGCCGGCGCCGCCGTTTCGTAAGGGACCGGCCTCGCCGATATGGTCGCGCTCCTGCTGCTGATGCAATCTGCGTAGCTACCTCACGAGAGAGTTTTGACGTCGTCAACCGTCTTTTGCGGCTCGGGACGGTACTGATAGTCGGGATCGACATCGGCGGCGCGGGCGATCCCCGTTCTGTCGACGACGAACCGTCCTGGCATCGGCAAAGTCCAACTGCTCTCGCCGTTGTGCACCGCGAGATCGTTGCCGAAGCTGAGATAGACCCTCTTCAGGTCGTCGGGCAGCTCAAACCGTAGACCCAACTCGGCAGCATACTCGTTGCCGGGGTCGGACAGCAGATCGAAGCTGATCCTTTGCTTTTCAATCAGAGAACGGCTGGCTTCCGCCAGTTGCGGGGTGATCGTGACAATACTCGCGCCGTGTTCCTTCAGCGTGCCCACTAACTGCTGCAGGGCATACAGCTCTGCGACGCAATAGGGTCACCAGCTGCCGCGGAACACAGTCAGCACCAAGGAACCCTTGGCCAGGAGGTCGGCTGAGCGAACCTCCCGCCCAAAGGCGTTTTGCAACGCGAACGCGGGCAGCAGGTCGCCGACCTTGATCACCCGCTCCATGATGCCCGACGCACGCAGATCAGCCGTGGCGCGGTGCATGATCGCCCGTTTGTCCGGCGGGATGCGCTTGTCGGCGCCTTGCCGGATGACTTCCAATCGTTCGGCCAACATGGTCAAATCCTCGTGATTAACGGCGCTCGCGATCACCGGAGCGCACACATGATTCTCGTCCGGCGTTTTCGAACGTCGATCCCGCGCGGTAAAATGCTCGGAGCATCGAAGTCACCCGAAGGAGTACATCGTGCAACTCGACAGCAAATCCGTCTCTTTTGCCGCCGCCGCTTTTACCGCAGCTCTCGCCTTGCCGGCCGCACAAGCTGCGCCGGCTCCGGTGCCGCAGTACACCGTCGAGAAGTGCTACGGCATCGCGGCGGCCGCGGAGAACGACTGCCAGACCGCGACGCATTCCTGCGCCGGCGAATCCAAACAGGCTCGCGATAAGGAATCGTGGCTCTACGTCCCGGCCGGCACCTGCACCAAGATAGATGGCGGCAGCCTCAAAAAGAGTTGATCGAGGCACGGGCCTCGGCCGCAATCGTGACTCGTGTCGGTATCGGTCTGCGCTCGCCGCACGTAACGGCGATTGCGGCAGTCCGGCCGCCTCTCGGTTTTCTCGAAGTGCATGCCGAGAATTATATGGCCGAGACGACGGCACTCGACCGGCTCCTCGAATTGCGGCGCGACTATCCGGTGAGCCTGCACGGGGTTGCGCTGTCCTTGGGCGGCGCCGAGGAACT
This sequence comes from Allostellaceae bacterium, assembly GCA_035272665.1. GTDB lineage: Bacteria > Pseudomonadota > Alphaproteobacteria > ATCC43930 > CGMCC-115725 > AP-15. The sequence goes on along the minus strand of DATEQL010000685.1, from coordinate 4,448 downwards.
CGAGCGTGGACATCTCGGCCGGTTCAAAGCGCTAATCGAGTGCCTCGAGCCGATGCTGGTCTCCGAGCATCTGGCATGGAGTGCGATCGGGGGAGCGTATCTGAACGACCTCTTGCCACTCCCCTATACCGAAGAAAGCCTCGACCTGTTTTGCCACCATGTCGAGGAGGCGCAGGACGCGCTCGGGCGCCGGCTGCTGATCGAGAACCCGGCCTCCTACCTGCGCTATCGCCACTCATCCACCCCCGAGGCGGAATTTCTGGCCGAAATCGCCCGGCGGACCGGCTGCGGCATCCTCTTCGATGTCAACAACATCTACGTCAGCGCCAGAAATTTCGGCTTCGACCCGCTCGGCTACCTCGACACATTGCCGGCCGAAATGATCGGCGAGATCCATCTCGCCGGCCATCGCGCTGCCCAGGACGTAGATATCCTGATCGACGATCACGGCTCCCGGGTAGCGGAGCCGGTCTGGGAACTCTATGCCGAAGCCCTCCGGCGGCTTGGCCCAGTGCCTGCCTTGATCGAGTGGGACACCAACCTTCCCGCGCTCGAAGGCCTGTTGGACGAGGCGCGGCATGCCCAAGAGTTGGTCAATGTCCGCTGTCACCTCGACGCTGCTTGAGCTGCAAACGCGTATCGGCAGGGCTGTGCTCGGCGGCGACATTGCCGAAATCGCCGACGCCATCGAAGGCGACGGGCTCGACCCGGCGGCGCGGCTGGGAATCTACCGCAATCACGCCTTCGCCACGCTGGGTGCCGCCCTCGAAGCTACCTTCCCGGTCGTCTGCCGCCTCGTCGACGAGCGGTTCTTTGCTTATGCCGTGCATGAATACCTCCGCGAGCATCCGCCGCGTTCGCGTTGCCTTGTCGAATACGGTGCTGACTTCCCCGACTTTCTGGCCGGCTTCCAGCCGTGCAAGGACTTGCCTTATCTGGCCGATGTCGCCCGTTTCGAATGGGCGCTCCACATTGCCGCGACCATTCGGGAGGCGCCCTCGCTCCAGATGGACGCGCTGGCCGCGATACCGGCCGAGAGGGCCGGATATGTCGGGTTCCGCCTGCAGCCGTCGGTCAGTTATTTCGCCTCATCCTGGCCGATCGATGCGATCTGGCAGGCGAACCAGGAGGGCGAGGTCCCGCCGGTCGACCTCGCGAGCGGCGGGACCAGTCTGGAGATCCGCCGCGCCGACGAGGCTGTCGCCTGGCGCCGGCTCGACTCCGGTACCTTCGCGTTCCGAATGGCGCTCGCCGGCGGAGTTGTGCTCGCCGCGGCTATCGCGAACGCAACACAGAGGGATCCCGAGTTCGACGCCAGTGTGGGGCTTCAGCGGATGCTCGCCGGAGGGCTCGCCGTTGACTTCTCGATCCTCCCGGAAGGGGCCTGATGTCGGATACCGGGCTAACTGCCCCGACGTCGGCAACATCGGGCGCTTCGCAGGAACCGGGCCCGATTGCTCATCCCAGAGCGACCGAACGGGCACCAGCCTCACGTCCCGGCAAGATCGGGCTCAGGAGTGCGCTTACGGGTCTCGTATTGCTGACGGTAGGCATTACCGCCGTCGTCATACACCTGACCTGGTCCTATGCCGCTCGACGTAACGTCGCCGGGGTCGTCGGGCAACTCAATCTTCAGATCGTCGGATCGGTCCAGCACGAGATCCGCGCGACCCTGGACGACGCATGGTCGGTCCAGGAGGCGGTGCGCTCGATCTTTTTCCAAGAGGCGATCAAGCCGACGGACGAGGCAAAGCGTGAATTCATCTTTCTGGCCCTGCTGCGTTCCCATCCCACACTCTCCTGGATCGCTATCGGCTTTCCTGACGGAGGTTTCTTCGGAGCGCTCAGAGCCGCGGATGACGAGATCGATATGGTCGAGGTGAAACGCGACCCCGCGACCGGGGTTCGCCAGCAACGGGTCGACACCTACACACCCCAATCAGGGGACGTGTTGTTTCGCGGGCGCGAGATCACGCCGAGCGAATTCGACGCGACCGTGCAAACCTGGTACACGCGCGCCGTTGCCGAAGACGGCCCGGGCTGGAGCATGCTCTCGCATCTCCCGTACCGCGACCGGCCCGCCATCGTCACCTCGACACCGATCATGATCGACCTTGATTTTTCCGGGGTCATCGCGGTTGTCGTGGAGCTCGAACGGCTCTCACAATTTCTCGCCGGCCTGCACGTCGGTAAAACCGGCACCGTGGTTGTCCTCAACCGCAGCGGCAAGGTGGTCGCGTCGGCGGCCTCAGCCGTGCTCAAGCAGCAACGAGCCGGCGAAATGCCCGAACTCGACACACTCGCCCGGGGCCACCCGATGCTGGCCTCGATGGCCGCTCTGTTCGATGACAACCACCTCAGCCTCGCCGATCTCACAGAGAACCGGCAGGTGCAGACCACCGACCCGGTCGACGGCCGGGAGTATTTCGTCACCTTCTCGCCACTCAAGTTCAACAACTGGGTGGTCGCGACGGTCGTTCCCGCCGATGATTTCCTAGCCTCGATCCAGCGCAGCGCGATGATCCTCCTCATCGTGCTCGCGGTCTTGACGCTAACCGTCGCAGCAATCGCGATCCTGTCGGCAAACCGACTGCTGGCCGTGCCGTTGCTGCGCATCGCCGGCCAGCTGAAGCACATCGAGGGCTTCCGGCTCGATCGTGTCAGCCGGCTCGCCTCGCCGCTGCGCGAACTCGACGATCTCTCGGGCACCCTGTGGCAAATGAGCAGAGGACTGGCGTCGTTTCAAAAATACATGCCGACCGAGCTCGTCCGGACATTGGTGTCGCACGGGGTCGAGGCTCGCCCCGGTGGGCACCAGCAGACCCTAACGGTCATGTTCACGGATATCGCCGGCTACACCGCCATTTCCGAGCGACTGGGCGACAATGTGGTGCCGTTGCTCGCCGAGTATCTGGAAGCAGTCTCGACCGCGGTGCTGAACCACGTTGGCACAATCGACAAGTTTATTGGCGACGGGGTCATGGCGTTCTGGGGCGCGCCGCTGCCTAACGAACGGCACGCAATCGACGCCTGCGCGGCCGCCCTCGAGTGCCAGCACCTGCTGGCCCTGCAGCGGCGGGCCGCCGAGGATCAAGGGAGAACCCCGCTGCGGATGCGCGTCGGCATCAACACCGGTCGCATGCTCGTCGGCAATATCGGCTCGAGCGAGCGGCTGAGCTATACGGTCATTGGCGATCCGGTCAATGTCGCCAGTCGCCTCGAGCCGCTCGGCAAGCTGTACGGGGGCGACATCATCATTGGCGAAGATACGCGGTCGGCTGCAGGCGACGCCATCATCGTCCGCCGGCTCGATCGGGTGGCGGTCTATGGCCGGACCGGCGGACTTGCCATTTACGAACTCCTCGGCATGGCCGCGGATGCCGGAGGGACCGAAGCTCCTGAATGGGTTCGGACCTACGAGTCCGGCCTTTCTGCTTATGAGGATCGTCGTTGGTCTGACGCGATCGGTTTCTTTGAAGCCACGGCCGCTCTTCGCGATGGGGTTGACCGGCCTTCGCAGATCCTCATTGACCGATGTCGCGCCTGCCTCGCCGATCCGCCCCCCGACGATTGGCTGCCGATTTCAGTGCTGGAATCGAAATCGTAATCCCGCGCGACCCTGGTAGACTATCGCTTGTTTAAGGAGGCAAAGTCATGAGCAATGCACCGCGGCTGCTGATCAAGAACGGGACACTGATCGACGGGTCGGGCCACGACCCGATCATGAACACACTGATCGCGATCGAGGGAAACAGGATTACCCATGTCGGCACCACCGGCGCTGCGATGCGACCGCAGACCCCGGAGGACACGGTCATCGATGCGACGGGCAAGTTCATTCTGCCCGGCTTGATTGACGCGCATTGCCATATCTCGCTGCACCAGGGTGCCGTGCCGGGGGTAAGGTACACGTCGAGCGCCGAGTTCTGCGCTTTGTGGGCGGCGCGCTCGATCGGCCGGGTTTTGCGCGCCGGGGTCACCAGCATCGCCGTCCCGGGCGGCAAATGGTTCACCGATGTGACGGTGCGCGAGGCAGTCGATGGCGGTCTATTGGAAGGGCCGCGCATGGTCGTCGGCGGTCGTGCGCTCACCAATTACGGCGGCATCTTCGACCCCGACCCCTATCCCGCCTATGAGGGAACCCCGGACGACGCGGCTGGGGTGCTCTGCAATACGCGCGACGCATTCATCAGGGAGACCCGTAAGCAGTGCAAGCGCGGCGTCGACCTGATCAAGATCGCCGATTCCACTTGGGGCGACGTGCAGACGGTTGCCGATGACGAGATCGCCGCCGTCGTCGATGAAGCCCACCGGCACAACGTCAAAGTCGCGATCCATTCGCGCGGCTCGACCTCGACCCGTGCGGCGGCAAAGGCCGGCGTCGATCTGATTTATCACGCCGATCTCGCGAGCGAGGACGATCTCGATATCATCGCCAAGGCCGGGAT
>DATEQL010000684.1:0-2609 GCA_035272665.1 Allostellaceae bacterium | reverse complement strand
CGTGCCGCGATTGCGGAAATAGACGACGAGGATGGCGAGACCGATCGCCGCTTCCGCCGCCGCGACCGTCAGCACGAACATGGCGAAGGCCTGGCCGACAAGATCGTTTAGAAAGACCGAGAACGCCACGAAGTTGATGCTTACCGCCAGCAGCATCAACTCGATCGACATCAGCATTATAATGACGTTCTTGCGGTTCAGGAAGATGCCGAAGATCCCGAGCGTGAACAGGATCGCGGCGACCGTCAGGTAGTGCGCAAGACCGATCGCCATTATCGGCTTCCGCTGCCGACGGGGACCTTGACCACTTCGACGGCCTCTGCACGGGTGCGGGCGAGCTGGGCCGATATCGATTGCCGGCGCACGTCGGCGCGACGGCGCAGGGTCAGCACGATCGCCCCGATCATCGCAACGAGCAGGATCAGCCCTGCCGCCTGAAACGCAAAGAGATAGCGGGTGTAGAGAATATCGCCGAGCGCCCGGGTGTTGGTCAGGGCCACTCCGCCCGCGGCCGACGCGGTCGGCTGGCTCGGCATGCCGGGGACGACAACCCAGCTGCCGATGACGAGGACGAGCTCGGCCAAGAGGATGAAGCCGGCGAGGGCGCCGACCGGAAAATAGCGCACAAACCCGCTGCGCAGGTCGGCGAAGTCGATATCCAGCATCATCACGACAAAGAGAAACAGGACAGCGACTGCGCCGACATAGACGATGACGAGGATCATCGCCAGGAACTCGGCTCCGATCAGCACGAAGAGGCCGGCCGCGTTGAAAAAGGCCAGGATCAGAAAGAGCACCGAGTGCACCGGGTTGCGGGACGAGACCACCAGCACCCCGGAAGCTACGGCCAAGGCGGCAAAGACATAGAACATGATCGCCTGGACGATCATCGCCGCCCGTCACTCGGTGCTCGCTCTCCCATTCTCGCCCCCGCCCTCACCCTAACCCTCCCCCGCTCGCGGGGGAGGGTTAGGGTGAGGGCGGGGAGGGCTAGGATGAGGGGTATGAGGCACAAGTCCACGCTGCTCACCGGTAGGCCGCATCGAGTTCGAGGTTCTTCGCGATCTCGGCTTCCCAACGATCGCCGTTCGCCAGCAGCTTCTCCTTGTCGTAGAGCAGCTCCTCGTGGGTCTCGGTGGCGAACTCGAAGTTCGGCCCCTCGACGATCGCGTCCACCGGGCAGGCCTCCTGGCAATAGCCGCAATAGATGCATTTCGTCATATCGATGTCGTAGCGCGTCGTTCGCCGGCTGCCGTCCTCGCGGGGCTCCGCCTCGATCGTGATCGCGAGCGCCGGACAGATCGCTTCGCAGAGCTTGCACGCGATGCAGCGCTCCTCGCCGTTGGGATAGCGCCGCAGCGCATGCTCGCCGCGAAAGCGGGTGCTGAGCGGGCCCCTCTCGAACGGATAGTTGACCGTGACCGGGCGTTTGAACATGTAGCGCAAGGTCAGCGCCAGCCCGGACAGCAGCTCGCTCAACAGCAGGCTGCGTGCGCCGCGTTCCAGAAATGCCATCGATCGATCCTTCGCCTCGTTCGGCCGATCAGCGCACCGGCAACCACCCCGCCGCGACCAACACACCTGCCGTCAGCACCAACCATAACAGCGAAAACGGCAGGAACACCTTCCAGCCGAGCCGCATCAGCTGGTCATAGCGGAACCGCGGGAAGGTCGCACGCACCCACAAGAAACAGAACAGCACAAAAGCGATCTTAAGCGCGAACCAGATCGGACCCGGTACCCAGGTGAAAGGCGCGATGCCGAAGGGAGCGAGCCAGCCGCCGAGGAAGAGCACGCTCGTCATTGCGCTCATCAGGATCATATTGCCGTATTCGCCGAGGTAGAACAGCGCGAACGCCATCGCCGAGTATTCGACGAAATAGCCGGCTACGATCTCTGTCTCGCCCTCGACGAGGTCGAATGGCGCGCGATTGGTCTCGGCCAAGCCCGAGATAAAGAAGATAACGAACATCGGCAACAGCGGGACCGCAAACCAGATCTGACGCTGCGCCTCGACGATCTCGCTGAGGTTGAGCGAGCCGGCGCACAGCAGCACGGTGACAAGAACGAAGCCGATTGCGACCTCGTACGAAACCATCTGCGCGGCCGAACGCAGCGCGCCGAGGAAAGCGTAGCGAGAATTCGACGCCCAGCCGGCCAGGATGATTCCATAGACGCCGAGCGAGCTGATCGCAAAGATGTAAAGGACCCCGACGTTGATGTTGGCGACGACCACCCCGGGATCAAAGGGGATCACCGCCCAAGCCACAACGCTCAGGGTGAAGGTCAGCAGTGGTGCGATGATGAACACCACCCGGTTGGCCTCGCTCGGGACCACCGTCTCCTTGACGAGCAGTTTGAGCCCATCGGCAAACGGTTGCAGCAGACCGAACGGGCCGACGACGTTTGGCCCTTTGCGGAGCTGTGAGAAAGCCAGCACTTTGCGTTCGGCGTAAGTGAGGTACGCAATTGCGAGCAGCAGCGGCACCACGACCGCGACGACCTCGCCGACGGTTATGACGGTCGGCCAGGCGTAGCCGGTCCAAAAGCTAGCCATGCACGCCCGCCATTAGGCTCCTCTGGCGCGGCGGGCCCTGGTGCCGTCGCGC
>DATEQL010000683.1:0-3305 GCA_035272665.1 Allostellaceae bacterium | reverse complement strand
TTTGCCGGTCAGCTGCATGTTTCAGTTCCTTTGATCCGGGTTCAGACCGAGACTTGCCGGCCGATTTCGACAACCGCGTCGACCGGCAGCCTGAAGTACTCGGTCAGGTGGGCAGAGTTGCGCTGCATGAAGGCGAACAATGCCTCCGCGACCCGCGGTAAGGCTTTGTCATCTTTGTCGGGCACGACGGTCTCATGACCGACATAATAGGTGACGTCTGAGAGATCGATTGTGCATCCGAGCCCGTGCGCATGTTGCAGCAGCGCCGGAATATCCGGGCGCTCCATAAAACCGTATCGCGCTGCCGCGCGCCAGAAACGGGGCGCGATTTCTCCGAAGGTAAGCCGTTTGGTCTCCTCGATCCACGGCACCGACTCGGTGCTGACCGTCAGAACCAGCAATTTCTTGTGCAATGCTCGGTTGTGCCTGACGTGCCACACCATGACCGGCGGGACGTCCCGCTGGGTCCGCGTCAAGAAGACTGCGGTGCCGGGAACCCGCGGGATGGCTTGTTGCACGATTTTTGGCATGAAGGCTTCGACAGGCGTGACTGCATCCTGAATGCGGGCGGTGACCGCGGTCGCTCCGATATGCCAGATCAACATGACGGCGTAGACGAGCGCAGCCAGGATCAGTGGCACGTATCCGCCCTGCGCCACCTTGGCGAGGTTCGCGGCGAAGAACCCTGCATCAACCAGGAAGAACGCGCCTGCCACCGCGCCTGCCGCAATCGCGCTCCACTCCCAGATTTCGCGCATCGCGATGAAGAGCAGCGCAGACGTCATCAGCATCGTGGCCGAGACGGCGATCCCATAGGCAGAGGCGAGATTGTCGGATTTGCCGAAGCCGACCGTCAGTCCGATCGTGACGAGCATCAGCAGCCAATTGACCGCACCCACGTAAATCTGACCGTAGCCCTCCGACGAAGTCTGGGTGATGTGCACTCGCGGCAGCCAACCGAGCTGTATCGCCTGACGCGTCATCGAAAATGCGCCGGTTATGATCGACTGGCTGGCGATGATCGTCGCGATCGTGGCGAGCACGATGAGCGGCAACAGCAGGGAAGAGGGGCACAGGCGGTAGAAGATGTTGCCCGAGATCGGGGCGCCGTCGAGAACCAGAGCCGCCTGGCCCGCGTAATTCAAAACGAGGCTCGGGAAGACGACTGCGGACCAGGCGAGCTCGATCGGCCCGGCGCCGAAATGACCCATGTCCGCGTAAAGTGCCTCAGCACCGGTGACGCACAGGAAGACCCCGCCGAGGACGAGAAATCCCTTGCTTCCGCCCGAGAGGAGATAGCTGAGCCCGTAACGGGGATCGATCGCGATGAGGACCGAAGGGTACCGGTAAATACCCCAGAGCCCGAGCAGCGCAATTACCGCGAACCAGAGCGCCATGATCGGACCGAACATTCTACCGATCCGCGAGGTGCCTTGGGGCTGGATGGCGAACAGAGCGACGAGGATCAGAACGGAGACCGGGAGCACATAGGTGGCAAAGGCAGGATACTCGATTTCCAGACCCTCCAATGCCGAGAGCACAGAAATCGCCGGCGTGATCGCCCCGTCGCCATAGATCAGCGCCGCGCCGAAGAGACCGACGGCGATGATGACGGGGCGATGCTGTCGCTTTACGCCAAGCAGTGACATCAGTGCGAGGATGCCGCCCTCGCCGTCATTGTCGACGCGCATCGCGACCAACACGTATTTGATCGTCGTCACCAGGATCAAGGTCCAGATTACGAGCGATAGTACGCCGAGCGTAACCGCAGCATCGGGAGTTCTGCGGGTGAGGATCAGAACCGTCTTAAGCGTATAGAGCGGGCTCGTCCCGATATCGCCGAAGACCACCCCCAACGCCGAGAGGCCGAGCGCGGATAGGCTCCCGGCGTGCAACGGGCGCTCGATGACGTCGCCAGCGGCGTCAGACACCGGACCAGCTCCGACAATCGTCCAGGCGATTCATCCCCAGGCTCGACAGCAAATACGTCGGCAGGTTCGAGTTACTTTCGCTGAGGATTTCCAAAAGCGTCGTCAAGCGAATTTCCCCTCGCCTATGTCGTCCGGTCGCCCTTGTTTTGGAGGATAGGCTTGCTCTTTGGCATCCGCGACACGTGGATGCCTGGAACAAGTCCGGGCATGACGGTGCAATTTCGGAGCGATTATTCACTGCCGAGCGCTAAGCGTAACGCGATGTCACCGGGCGTGAGCTGCTGCCCGATTTGCGACAGGTTTTTTCACATCTCGACCTGTTCGATGCCGCGGTGGTCGAGAACGGGGTATTGCTATTCGAGCCCTCGACCGGCCGAGAGACCCCGCTTGCCCACGAACCCCCTCCGCTCTTCATCGACGAATTGCGACGCCGCAACCTCAGGCCAGTGTCGGTCGGCCGCGGCATCGTAGCGGCCGGAATCAACAAGGCAAGCGGCCTCGCGCGGCGCTCGCTCGGTTGCGTCTGTCACCCCTCAATGTCGTCGGAATTGGCGACGCGGAAAACGACACCACCTTTCTGCAGGCCTGCGGCTGCGCCGCAGCGGTCGCCAACGCGCTGCCCATGGTCAAAGCGAATGCCGACATTGTGACTAGTGCGCCTCGTGGGGCCGGTGTCGCCCAGACGATTGGGCGCATACTCGACAGCGATCTCGCGGATCTCGCTCCGCGCACAGAACGCCAGGCAGTTGAATTCGCACCCGATTCGGACGGCGAGCCGGTCAGACTACATCCGCAGTGCGGGTTGTTGATCATCGGGGATCGTCGACTATTGACTCGCGCCGCGGGCGCCGAAGATCGCGGTACCGACCCGCACATGGGTGGCGCCGAAGCGGATAGCCTTCTCGAAATCGGCGCTCATGCCCATGCTGAGGAGGCCGAGCCCGGTGCGTCGGGCGATCTCGCGCAACAGGGCGAAATGCGGTGCGGGCTCCTCGTCGAGTGGCGGGACGCACATTAAGCCCCGTATCTGCAAGCCGAGCCTGTCACGGCACTCGACGATAAAGTCGTCGGCCGCGGCCGGGAAAATCCCCGATTTCTGCGGCTCTTCGCCGGTATTGACCTCGATCAGGCAGGGCAGGCGCCGACCGCTGCGCTCCATCTCCCTGGCCAGCGCCTCGGCGAGCCGCGGCCGGTCGACGGTCTCGATAACATCGCACAGTGCGACGGCGTCGCGCACCTTGTTAGTCTGCAACGGTCCGATCAGGTGCAAAACGAGGTCGGGAAACGCCTCGCGCAGCGCCGGATATTTCGCTTGCGCTTCCTGAACCCGGTTTTCGCCGAAGACGCGGTGACCCGCGACGAGCGCGTCATGCA
>DATEQL010000682.1:0-3182 GCA_035272665.1 Allostellaceae bacterium | reverse complement strand
CGGCTCTTCCAGGTGTCGATCAGCGCGCGGTTTTCCGGCTTGTCGAGCGGAAAGTTTCCGAGAATCGCGAAGCGGTTCGGGTACTTGGCTGCTGCCTCTTCCGAGATCTTGCCCGAGTTCGGGTCCCAGCCCGGCGGGTGCAGCAGGCAGGCACTGACCCCGGCGGCATCCATGTCGCGGATGCACTCCTCGGCCGTATACGAGGTGACCTGGCGATGCGACGGATTGGTGGGCGGCCCGCTTGACCAGATGTGGACCTGTGCATCGACGATCAGCATGGTGTTTTAGCTCCTTGTGCCAAAAGCCTCGGCTCGCGGCACTCTAACCTGCCTCGCTGCACTCTGCACCCCCGGTGCATCGCTCGGGCGCGAGCCGGAGGGTGAGGGCGAACTCTACTTCTCAGAGCACGACCTCGACGAGAAAGGGTCCAGGCGAGGCGATTCCCTCGGCAAAGCGGTCGTTGAACGCCTCCATCGTCGTGACCCGCGCACCGGGCACCCCCATCGAACGCGCGAGCCCCACCCAGTCGAGATCGGGGTGGCCGAGATCGAGCATATCGAGCGCCTTGCGGCCGGGATTGCCGGCGCCGACATTGGCGAGCTCGCCCTTGAGGATCGCGTAGCTCCGGTTCGAGAACAGCAAGGTCGTCACGTCGAGCCCCTCGCGCGCCTGCGTCCATAAGGCCTGCAGGGTGTACATGCCGCTGCCGTCGCCTTCGAGGCAGATCACCTTGCGGTCCGGGCACGCCACGGCGGCCCCGGTCGCGACCGGCATCCCCATGCCGATCGAGCCGCCCATGTTCGACAGCCAGTCATGCGGCGCCGCCGATCGGGTCGGCGCAAAGAAGCCGCGGCCGGTCGTCACTGCCTCGTCGACAACGATCGCATGCTCCGGCAGCAATGCCGCGAGCGAGGCGCCGAGCGTTTCCGATGTGATGGCACCCGCGGCGGGCTTTGGCGCCGGACCATTGGTCAACGGGGCCGGGGTCGAGCGCGCGCCGACCTCGTCGGCCAGAGCCTCCAATGCGCCGATCAAGTCTTCCTCGGAGCGGGCCAGCACATGGCCGACGGCATCAGGCGGCGCCAGCAGGCTCGGCTTGTCGGGATAGGCGAAGAACGCCACCGGCATCTTCGAGCCGACGAGGATGATGTGCTTGAGCCCGGCCAGGACCTTGACCGCTTGGTCGACCACATAGGGCACCCGTTCGACGAACACCCGCCCGCGACCGCGTTGGGTGCGGGCATTGGAGCCCTGGGCGATCAGCCGGGCTCCAGTCTTGGCGGCGATCCGGCCGGCGAGATCGAGCCCTTCCTGGCGCAGCGCGCGGCCGGTGACGAGCAAAAGGCAAGGCTCGCCCGAGCGCAAGACCCGCGCCGCCTCGGCGACCGCCGCGGACGATACCGGTGCAGGTTGCGCCGCGGGCGGCACATTGGCCGGGCCGGAGCCCTCGTTCCACGCCGTGTCGGCCGGCAGGATCAGGGTCGCGATCTGCCCCGGCGGGGTGCGTGCGGCGGCGATCGCCGCGGCACCGTCGGCCGCCACCGACTTGGCATCCGGCGAGGTCTTGACCCAGCGCGAGAACGGCTTGGCCGCGGTCTCGATGTCGGTGGTCAGCGGCGCGTCGTAGCGCCGGTGATAGGTGGCGTGGTCGCCGACGATATTGACCATCGGTGTGGAGGCTTTGTTGGCGTTGTGGATGTTGGCGAGCCCGTTGGCCATCCCGGGCCCGAGATGCAGCAAGGTCACCGCCGGATTGCCGGTCATCCGGGCATAGCCGTCTGCCGCCCCGGTGACCACCCCCTCAAACAGGCCGAGCACGCAGCGCATGCCCTCGACCCGGTCGAGGGCGGCGACGAAATGCATCTCCGAGGTGCCGGGGTTGGCAAAGCACACATTGACGCCGCCGCCGACCAAGGTGCGCACCAGGCTTTCCGCGCCGTTCATCAGGCCTTCTCCGAATTCTGTGTTATCGCGGAGCATGCCCGCCGCCCGGCCCCGCCGCAAGCCGGGGATAAGCGATGAACTCATCTGTGCCGGCTGTCAGGGCTCTTTCGTCGAGGCTTTGATTTCGACAGCTTGGGTGGGAGCGTGTTCACGAAGGCAACGGCGAGCGCGAGCCACTCCTGCAACGATCGATCGTCAGGCGGGGGCGGATCGACGAAGATATAGCCTTCCATCGGCCGCCCCGTCATCTCCATTCGCTTTGCGCCGGGCCGCGCAAGTGCGTTGGACTGTTGGTCTTTGCCGACGCGCACCATGAGGCCGCGCTTCGACGTTCCGGCGACCATGTTGCCGTTCAGCATAAAGCACAGCCCGCCGAACATCTTCACTTCCCGCACCGCACCGGCCCCAGCGAGGGCGACCCGCATTCGTTCAGCCAGACCTTCATCCAGAGCCATGGACCAACCCTCCCGGACCGCCGCGAGTTCTTCTATGTGGTTGGCAGCTATCACTCAAGGTCTTGTTCGTTTTGCTGTGTCCCACACCGCTTCTCGGTCGGCTGCCAAGAAAAATGTCTGTCACAGTGCCGTTCAAACGTCTTGGGATCAGCGGGAGGGATCCACCGCGGGCGGTATTTTGCCCGCCCGTGTCCACGATGCGCTTGAGGCGCAACACCAGCGTGTTAAGAGGGTGCCCACCAAAATTCATGGATGTGACTGTCGGCGCCAATATAAACGACGTGCATCTGCTGTTGTGCTGCGAACACGTACCCATTCGGGTCGCCGGCCGCCGCCGGCGCGTCTGTCGCGGCGGTCAGATCATTGACGTTCCAATCACCGTTCTGCCAATACAGCTCGTGAATGTCATTGTCGAAGCCGCGATAAACGACGTGCATCCCACTCACCCCATTCGCGGTGAACACGTACCCGTTAGGATCGCCAGCCGCCGCCGGGGCGTTTGTCGCGGCGGTCAGATCGTTGAGGTTCCAATCACCGTTCTGCCAATACAGCTCGTGAATGTCATTGTCGGCACCGCGATAAACGACGTGCATCCCACTCACCCCATTCGCGGTGAACACGTACCCGTTCGGATCGCCGGCCGCCGCCGGCGCGTTTGTCGTTGCCGTCAGATCGTGGACGTTCCAAGCACCATTCTGCCAATACAGCTCGTGAATGTCATCGTCGACACCGCGATAAACGACGTGCATCCCACTCACCCCATTCGCGGTGAACACGTACCCG
>DATEQL010000681.1:0-3926 GCA_035272665.1 Allostellaceae bacterium | reverse complement strand
ACCCCGCCACTGTCTCGGATGCCCTCGCTCCCGCAGAGTTTCGACGCTCCGCTCGGGCGAAAGATCATCGAATTGCATGTCTGGGCCGTGGGCGAGGGTCTTCGCGGCGCCGAGGCTGCTCTGTTATTCGACGGCCTGTGTCAGCGCCTCGTCGGTGCCGGGGTGCCATTGTGGCGCGCCTTCGCCGGGATGCGCACATTGCATCCGCAATGGGGCGGCTATGGCTACACCTGGTGGCGCCAGCTCAACGCCATTCAGCCCCAGCAATTCGAACGCGGCGACGACTACGAGCAGGGCATACTCAACAGCCCGATCGGCTCCCTCATTCGCCTCGGCGAAGCGAGGGCGGCGACAGCCTCGGGTGAAGAGGCAGAGTCATGGCTGCATCTGCGCCGCCGTCTGACCGGACTCGAGGCGCAGCTCGATTTCCCAGTGCTCGAGCAGCTCGCTGCCGCCGGCGCGACCGATTACTTCGCTGAGGTCGTCCGCTTCGGCGCGAATGGCGACCCGTCCCGGGGAACCGGGGTCGGTTATACCTTTGCGACCGACCGGCCAGAGGGCTTCTCCGACGACGATCTCGTTCTGCTGAAGGCGGTGCTGCCTGTCGTCTCGCTGGCGATGATGACCCATGCCGGCTACACGATCGCCTCGGGACTTCTCGGAGCCTATCTGGGCGGTGACGCCGGGCGGCGTGTTCATGCCGGAGCGGTCGAGCGCGGCACGGTTGATACCATCCGTGCGGTCTTATGGTATGCCGATATCCGCGCCTTCACGGCGATCGCCGACACCACGCCGGGACCGGTGGTCATCGAATTGCTCGACGAGGTCTTCGAGACGCTGACGGCGTCGTTGCGCCCGCGCGGCGGCCAAGTACTGAAATTCCTCGGTGATGGCATGCTCGCGATCTTCCCGTGCGAGGACGCAACGCGGGATGAGATCTGTCGCCAAGCTCTCGACGCTGCGGCAGAGGCGATGAGTGCCGTTGACCGGCTGAACGCCGCGCGGCGTGAGGCCGGCAAACCGGCTGTTGGCGTCGACCTGGCACTCCATCTCGGCGAGGTGCTCTACGGCAATGTCGGCGCCGTGGACCGGCTCGATTTCACCGTGATCGGGCCGGCGGTCAACGAAGCTGCGCGCATCGAGGTCCTGTGCGAACCCTTGGGCCGCAAGGTGCTCGTCTCCGCGGAACTCGCCGCCGTGATCGGCGACAGCCGCCGCCTCGTATCGCTCGGTCATCACGAGCTGCGTGGTGTGCGCGAGCAGCGCGAGATCTACGGGCTCGAGCTTGGTTCAAGATCCTAGACTCTCGCAGATCCAGCCGAACCGCCGTTGATGCGTCCCTCGATCGCCCGTGGCCGGGCATGTCCCACGGCTGTCCGGTTTAAGGAAATTGGTTGTATCACCGCTAAGCGTATCTATCGACAGTCGTCATCACCGGGCTCGACCCGGTGATCCACGCCTTTTGGCGCGCGGTTCCGGCGGGTGGCGAGGGCGTGGGTGGCCGGATCAAGTCCGGCCATGACGAATGGAGATGGTTTCGTCCGTCGTATCGACCCGCCCCGATTGCACGAAATCTTGAACCGGACGGCCATGGGCGAAGCCCAGCCAAGGGCATCTCGGGTTGTGCCGAGCTCGCTACAAACGATCCCCCCACAGCATCTTTGTTGCGCGGCGCGCGCCTTCGGCCATTGCTTCGAACTTGGCCCAACAGATCGACGGGTGGCCGACCCGGGTGCCGAGCCCACAATCGGTGCCGGCGAGCACGTTCTCGCGGCCGACCAGGTTGGCGTAGCGGACCAGCCGCTCGGCCACCAGATCGGGGTGCTCGATGAAATCGGTGCAGTGACCGACGACGCCGGGGATCAGCGTGGCGCCTTCCGGCAGCTTCACCTGCTCGAACACCCGCCACTCGTGCTCATGGCACGGGTTCGACGCCTCGATCGAATAGCTTCCCGCGCGCACCCGAAAGATCAGATCGATGATGTCCTTCAACGGGATGTCGTCGTGGTGAGGCCCGTGAAAGCTGCCCCAGCACACGTGCAATCGGACCTTTTCCGGCGGAATGTCGCGCAGCGCGTGGTTGAGCGCGTCGATCCGCATCGCGGCATATTTGTGGTAGTCGGGGAGCGTGATGTCGGGCAGGCAAGCCCAACCATCGGGGAGGTCGGGATCGTCGATCTGCAACAGAAATCCGGCATCGACGATCGCCCGGTATTCCTCGCGCATTGCCTCGGCGACGGCGAACAGGAACGCCTCGTCGCTCTTGTAGTATTCGTTAGCCATCCAATGCTCGATCGTGCCCGGCGTATTGGCCGGTAGAAACGCCGCCGCCACCGTCACTCCGGCAAGTGCCGTCTTAAAATTGTCGAGGTCCTTCTGAAGCTCGGCCTGTCCGACATAGCGTAGCTCGCCGACGCAGACCGGAACGGTTTGGCCACCGGAAAATCGCGGACGTGGATGTGCCGCGAAATATCCGGCAAATTTCCGCTCGTCGCGCGCGGTCATGTCGAGCCGGCGGTGCCCGGTGCCGGGCCGGCTTTCACACCCGGCGAGCCGCTCAGACACGTAATCGGTGAAGTTCGGCTTCGACAACTCGCCGTCATTGACGATGTCGAGCCCGCATTCGATTTGCCGCTGGACGACCTCTTTGACCGCCGCCTCCAGCCGCCCGTCGAGCGCGGCCCGGTCATAGGGCTCGCCGCGCGCCTTCGCGAGCACCATCTCGCGCACGTCGTCCGGGCGCGGCAGGGACCCCGCATGGGTCGTCAGAAGGTGATCAGTGCTGTAGATCATTGCGTACCTTCCCGTTGCTCGTTCTCGCTGAGCACCTTGCCTGCGAAATAGAGCGATCCACAGATCAGGACGCGTCCGCTGCGGTGCCCGGCAAGATGCCGCATGGCCTCCCCGATCGAACCGGCGGCGCGCGCCGCAATCCCGACCGAGCGGGCGGCGGCCGCGATCGCGTCGGCCGACAGCGCATTCTTCTCGCCCGGGATCGTGACGGCGACCAGCATTTCGGTGTAAGGCGCCAGCGGAGCGAGAAAGCCGGCCGCGTCCTTGGTGTTCATCATGCCGACGACGAGAAAGAGCGGCCGATCGCGCCAGCCGGCGGCGACCTCGGCGAGGACCTGGCCGGCCAACGGGTTGTGTCCGCCGTCGAGCCACACCTGCCAGCCCCTGAGTTGGTCGACCAGCGCGCCCCGGCTCAGGTGCTGGAGCCGCGCCGGCCAGTCGATATGGCGCAGCCCATCCGCTATCGCTTCTGGGGTCAGCGAAAATCGGTCGAGCCGCTCGAGAGAGGCGATCGCGGTGCCGGCATTAACGATCTGGTGGGCGCCGATCAGCGACGGCAGCGGGAGATCGAGTGTCCAGCGCTCGCCCGCATAGCGCATCCCGGCGCCCGCGGCCTCGCAACTCCACTCGTGCCCCGACCGGAAGAGCGGCGCACCAAGTGCTGCGGCGCGTTCCTCGATGACCGCTTCGGCATCGTCCGACTGCGCCGCGATCACTGCCGGCGCGCCGGGCTTCAGGATCCCGGCCTTCTCGCCGGCAATCGCTGCGACGGTATCGCCGAGAAAGGCCTGATGGTCGAGCGAGACCGGGGTGATCGCCGTGATCGCGGGGCGGCGGACCACGTTCGTCGCGTCGAGACGGCCGCCAAGCCCGACCTCGAGCAGCGCGATATCGGCGGGGGTGCGGACAAAGGCGAGAAACGCCGCCGCCGTGGTGATCTCAAAAAAGGTAATAGGCTTATCGCCGTTGGCGCGCTCGCATTCCTCGAGTAAGGCGATCAACGCCTCCTCGTCGATCAGTTGCCCCGCGACGCGAATGCGCTCGTGAAAGCGCACGAGATGGGGCGAGGTATAGACATGCGCGCGGTAGCCGGCCGCTTCGAAACATGCGCGCATTATTGCCACCGTCGACCC
>DATEQL010000680.1:0-5292 GCA_035272665.1 Allostellaceae bacterium | reverse complement strand
CGGATCGTTTCTTCGAGATCATAGATCCGGCCCGATGGACCATAGCCAGCGCGCAAGCCCCTGGTGATCTTGAACTCGCGCCGAGGACCTTCGGAGTGGGAACGAGGGAGAAGCTCTTCATTGGCGAGTCCGGCCCACGTCAATTCAAGATCAGCGTTTATCACGGCAGGAAGATCCGTGCTTCCTGCCGTTTTGGGCTCCGACTAAGGCCAGGCCGGCTTGACGGCGAGGAGCTTCTCTGCGGTCTCTTCCAGTATCGCAACGCGCTCGCCATCGCTCAAACCGGGTGTGGCTAGGATGTGGTCGACAGCGGTCTTGGTCCAGGGAAACGGATAGTCCGTCCCGATCACGATGGCTCGCGCGGCTATGACGCCGCACGTAACGGATGGGGGTCCGGCCACTCGCCGAACACCGCCGTGTGGGTGACGAGCCCGCTGTCCTCGCGCCACACATGGAGCTGATAGCCGGGCGGTTCGTGCATGAACCGCAGCGGCGCCTCAGCGGTGAGGTCAAGGCGAAGCTGGGCCGCCGTGCTCGGGGCGGTGCCGGCGACCGTGCCGGCAAAACGGCAGTCGATCGCGCGGTGCAAATGGCCGCATAGGATGCGCTCAATCTGGGGATAGCGGACTACGACCGCGGCGAGCGCCTCGGTGTTTTGTAGACCGTCTCGGTCCATCCGCTCGATGCCCGTCACAAAGGGTGGATGGTGCATCATCAGCAGGACCGGTCGCGCCGCCGCCGAGGCGAGCGCGTGATCAAGCCAGGCGAGCCGCTCCGAGCATAATAGGCCGCCGGCCTCGCCCGGGATGAGCGTGTCGAGGGCGATGAGCCAGACCGGATAGTCCTCGATCGCATACTGGAGAAACCCGTCAGCCGGCAGATAACCGTCTGCGGTGAAGGCAGCGCGCAGCGGCTCGCGGGCGTCGTGATTGCCGGGAATGACGAAGACCGGCATCGCAAGTGGTGCCAGCAGCGCTCGCAGATGCTCGTATTCGGGGGGTTCGCCGTGATCGACGAGGTCGCCGGTGACGACCGCGACATCGGGCAGCGGGTCGAGCCGGTTGATCTCGGCGACCGCACGCGCCAGGAATTCGGCGGTATCGAACCGGCGGTAGAGCAGCTCCCCCGGCGCTAGGATGTGCGGATCCGACAGCTGGATGACGATCATTGGCTCCTCCCCTTCTTCCCCTTCTCCTCATTCTATGCCGACAAAACGCAAATCGACGTAGTAACCGAGTGTTGACTCCTCCACTGTCTGTGGTGCGCTGGAATTTATCCACTTGGCTTTACTTTCTACCGCCTGCCTCCACTTTTTAGCGGATCCACTCGCGGTTGATAGAATACCTGTAAATTTTTGAGAAGTGTGAGCTAGCTCACACTTGGAGAAAAAAAGCTCGCTCTCGAGTGATTAAAGTCAGACGCCTGCAGGCTATCCGAGGGCGGCGGCGGTGATGTCCATCGGCCGCGCGTACCAAACAAATTCCCCGACTGTCGCTGAACAGCCGGAATCGGCGCAACCTCGCCGTCCGCGCACGCTCTGGTGCGAATGTCGGCTCACCACCCGTTGCGGACAGTCGGAGCGTCACGTCATGGGCTGAGATGTGCCATGGAAGGGCCTCCCGCACATCTCGGGAGGACGGACGCCGGTCACTGGCGCCCGCAGGCGCGCCTCCGGTGCATGGGCTGTTCGGCCGCCGCGTCCGATCGTGCGGAACAGCGGCCCCTTGGGATCGTCGCGGAGGCCTGCGCCGTCGAGATAGCCGGTAAGGTATTCCTCGAGGTTGTGGTGACACGGCATCGCGTGCCGCTTGCCTCCCTTTTCACGCAGCCGCACCCATAGCCGGCGGTTCTGCGTGAACACATCCTCGACCGTCATCGAGCGCCGCGCCAATCCGCGCGAACGAATAGACCATGAGCCCGATCAGGGCGCGATCGCGCAGACCCACGACAGTCGACGTGTCGATGCTGTCGAGCAGCGCGCGCGCTTCCGAGGGAGCGAGCACCGGCGTGTGTCCGGACGTCACGACGTGCCGGGGGCCCGCGCACTGACGCGGCCGGGTTGACCGGCACGACCTGGCCGGTGACGAACCAATCGAACATGTGCCGGATCGC
This sequence comes from Allostellaceae bacterium, assembly GCA_035272665.1. Classification (GTDB taxonomy): domain Bacteria; phylum Pseudomonadota; class Alphaproteobacteria; order ATCC43930; family CGMCC-115725; genus AP-15. The sequence goes on along the minus strand of DATEQL010000680.1, from coordinate 3,180 downwards.
GGCGAGCCGCTGCTTCACGCTCGCCGCCGCGAGCTCGCGCGTCGCGGCTTCGATCCAGGTGGCGACGTGCACCGGCTGCACGGCGCCCATCGACGGCACGCCGACGCTCGCGCACCAGGCCAGGAATTCCTCCGCAGCCCGGTAATAGGCCCGGCGCGTGTGCGGGTTTTGGATGTTGCCCGCGAAGAATTCGAGGAAGCGCATACCGGCGCGCTCGCCGGCCGCGGCGACGAGAGCCGGGAGTGTGGGCGACGCGGGGATCGGTACGAGCTGACTCATGCGTGACCCCTTGCCTCAGCGATCCGCAGCACCCGCTGCTGAAAGCTCGTCGGATGGAAGGCCGCGTACCCGTCGTTGGGGTCCTCGACGACGAGCTCCTCAGTTGCCGCCTGCACGAGGTCGAGATCAATGAAATATACACCAGGCTCGGCATCCGGCAGCGTCCAGCCTAGCGCGTCGCCGTATCCGACGATCGCGGCGACCAGGGCATCGATCCGGTAATTTATTGCCACTGCGAGCGCGTCGCGGTTTTGGGCGAGACCTTTAGCGTCCAGCAGCTCCAATATCCGGACCACGCGAATCTCAAACACCTCACGATCTTCCGGCGACAGTGCAATATGCATCTCCAGCACTTCGAGCAGCAGCTCAGGCGTTACCACCGTCCCGTTGATCCTGTCGAAGATATCAGCCATCGCCTTCCCCTCCCCCGCGCGCGCGGATACCGGCCTCCAGAATAGAACGCTGCGTCGGAAAGACCCCAGGGCCCGCTACTCAGCGGCTGGCTGGCGCAGCCGACCCCGCCGCCGGGGGGCAGGTGATGGCTCGACCGAACCCGGCTTGCGCCCCAGCCCGAGCTGTTTGGCCATCGCCGAGCGGCGCTCCGAATAGGCTGGTGCTGTCGTCGGGTGATCGGTTGGTAACTTCCCGCGGGCGCGGTAGGCGCCAACTTCAAGCCCGTGGTGCATCCGCAAATGGCGGCGCAGGGTTTTGGCACGAAACCCGCCTTCGAGACACACGACGTAGTCAGGCTGCACCGACGCGCAGCACGCAGAAGCCGTTCTCTTCGTTGTGGAAGGTGACGCGCTCGACCAGGCCGGCTAGGACCTCATTGGCGTGCTCGCCCTCGGCGCTTGCGGCATCACGGTATGATGGAGGTCAAGATCCTGGGACGCTACCGGGATTAGGCCGGCACGGCGCGTCAGACGGCGCTCGCGACCGAGGAAGGGTCTCGAAGGCGCGGGGCGTCGCTCGGCTCGACAGAATTACCGCTGCCCTCGGAACGCTGAGCCGGCCGGTGCTACTCTTGGCGCCAGGAAATGGCAGCCCGACGATCCCGGAAGCTGGGGTTTCGGGATCCTGCGTGCCGGTCAATATCTAGTGTCCGACGGCGACATAGAACCCGCGATGCTCCGCCCGAGCGGCACATCACGACTCAAGGCGAAGTGACTCGGGCAAAGCCTTCTATTTCAGCTGGCCGGAGATCTTGTCGAGGGCGGCGCGGGCGCAGGCTTCGTCCTTTTCACCGCCGGGCGCGCCGCTGACCCCGAGGGCGCCGACCGTCTCTTCGCCAATCTTGATGACGATCGCCCCCTGCAACAGCAGCATGTGCGGCACCTTGAGGAGGAACTGCGACGGCGGCGTGGTCTTAGCGCGTTCGACGAGGACGCCGGTATCGGTGCGCGTTGAGATGCTGGTGAAGGCCTTGTCGTTGGCGACTTCGAGCGTGGCGATCCCGGCGCCGTCGCCGCGCAGCATGGCTTGGCGCACGCCGTCGATGTCAAGCACCACGGCGGTGACATTGTAGGTCTGCTCTTTGCAGGTAGCGACCGCGCCTGCTACCAGTTCGCTTGCCACCGCGGCCGAGATGCGGTGGGTGGTGACGAGCCCCTGCGCCGAAACCGGCGCCGTGTTGATGCCAGCGGCGAGCCCGAACACGGCAAGCGACAACACATTTGCAACGGCTGATCTAGGCATCAGGCGACTCTCCCTAGTAGGACGCGCGAACTGGTCCCGTTCGAGCTCCTGGTACGCGCGACGGGCTGGAACTCATCGACGCGCGACCAGGTGTCGGGATCGAGGTACTTGATCAGTGGTGTTGTAGCTCGGGTTCACGTGGTCGTCGATGTCGACGATCCTGAAGCCGTTCTTCATTGTGGAGTCCTCTTCATCTCTGTAGGGCGTCGCGACAGCGGACAATCTGGCCCTCAGAGCCTCGGATGGTACCCATGCCAGCTCGCACCACTACCGCTGCGGTCGTCCTTCTTGCCCCAGCCCTGGCGGCAGGTTCCCGCGCGCTAGCCGATAATCCAGCGACCCCTTACCCCGGGCATTGCTAACGCCGGAGCAGATCACCCGCTACCGGCAGCCCCGGGGCTACGGCGAGCACACCATGCCGCACCGTTCTCATACTGGATACATTGTCGCTTGCCGATCGCCGATGCCACTTAGCTCTACTTGTCCTTCAATACCGCAAGAAACTCCTCAAGAGACCACCGCTGAATGGCCCAAATCGCTCAGTATCGGTTCCACTCCGCTAACCACCTTGTCCGTTTTCAGCAGCCTGACTTGATCACGGGTCAACAGCGGATTGGGCAACAGCTCAAGTAACCCCGCTTGCATTTCGGCCAGGGCAAACGGGATTGGAATTAGAACACGCTGCCGGTTCAGCGCAGCCAAAGCGACCGCGAGGCCGCTGATCTCGTCCTGATCTCATGTCATCCGTGATGTTGATTTCGGTCCGGCCCATGGCTTCGTGAGGCCGCCGGCGCGATTGTCCGCTCTCTTAGCTCGCTGTTGCAACAACGTTCGACGGGGTGAACGCCATAGATAGCCGGAGTCGTCGCCGACGCCGAAGAGCATCGAATGGGCGATCTTGCCGGCTTCCAGGAGTGCCGGACAAAGTTAGGTTCGCACCAGACTCGCCGCTGGAGGGAGATGGATTCGAACTTCCAGTTCCGGTGCGTCAGGCGAAGCTGACGCGATCCTGCCGGTGAAAGACCGGCCCCGGTAAGGCGGTAGCGCACCGCCGGGAAGCGAGTATTGCGCAGTCGTCGGCGACGGCGGATGCGAAGCGTACACAGTGATCGGATGGGGTGGGGGGATTGAGCCACGAAAGAAGTAACTTTGCGGAGGCCGAGACGCTCGGAACCGTCGAAGGCAACATGTGCGGCATCGCTATGC
>DATEQL010000679.1:0-5023 GCA_035272665.1 Allostellaceae bacterium | reverse complement strand
CTACTATCTTTCGAGACACAAGCTCGAGCGAACGCCGATCACGAGGAGCCGGTGATGACCAGCTTTACGTTTTCCCTGGAGCAGCTGAGAGCGGCCCCGCCCGAGGTGCGCCGCTGGGTCGAGCACGAGATCGGCGCGGCGTTGGGCGCCCTGAGCAGGCTCGATCACGACCCGTCGCAGGTTCATTCCGCTGCTCTCGCGGCCTGCACGCCCGAAGAGGCGCTACAGATGTTCGAGTTGATTAAAGACAATTTTCTGCTCTCACAGGTTTTTTTCGAGCTGGCGCGTGAGACGCCCGCCGGCCGCACTGCGCCGTCGCTTCATGCGCTCAACATTGCCGATCTGTTGCGCCATACCCGCCTGTCGGATGGTGACCGGCTCGCCGATTGTTTTACCGCGATCAATCAGATCTTTCAGACCGTCCGCAATGACCCGGAGGCGGCGCTGTTCGGCTTCGACCAATACGGCCATGTCTACATTCACGAGACGACCCACCACAGCATCCGCGGCCTGTGGGAGCACCTGTTCGCCACGGACCAGCATGCCGCGAGCCGGCCGGCTCCGTTCGGCATGACATTGCCTCATGTCAGCCCAAGCGAGGATATCGCCGGGCACGCGCCGGCGTATCCTCGGGCGGGAAATCCCAGTCTCTAAATTTGATAGTCTTCCTCTGCTTACGGGGACTGCATCTTAAAGCTGATAGCGCCGCCTCTTAGCGGCCGGTATGAGCCATCATTATTGCGTCGGCGACGAGCTTGGTCGAGTCGAGGTGCACGATGCTGTCGGGAAGTCGTCCTGCCACGGCAGCGATAGAGCGGACGGTGTCGGCGACGGCGATACCCTCGAACAGCGGATCGGCCAGCACGGCGGGGGCCTGCCCCATGAAGAGGCCGTGGGTCGCCGCTGCGAAGATCCTTGTCGCCCCGGCTTCGCGGCAGCGGCGTGCCGCGCGCTGCAGCGTGGTCCCAGTGCTGATCAGATCATCAAAGATGATCACTGTGCGATCACGCACCTCGCCGACGAGGAGCTCACCGGTGACGATTCCGCCGCTGCGCCGTTTTTCGACGAACGCCGCCGCCGGCTCGTCATGCAGTTCCGAAGCGAGGGCTCGGCGAAACTGCTCGGCGCGCTTGGCGCCGCCGATGTCGGGCGAGACGACGGCGATTTTTTCATGCCGCAGCAGTCGGGCGAAGTGCTCGACAAAGAGCGGTATCGCCTCGAGATTGGTCGACGGACAGCGAAAAGCGTTCTCGAAGGCGGCCACATTGTGGACGTCGAGGGTCATCACCGCGTCCGCTCCACAGGCCTCGAATAGCGTCGCGACATATTTGGTCGTGATCGGGTCGCGCGGCTGCGTCCGCCGGTCCTTGCGGGCGTAGCAGAGATACGGAACGACTGCCGTTACGCGCTCGGCGCCGGCGTCTTTCAGCGCGCCGATGAAGAACAGCAGACGGCAGAGCTTGTCGTTTGGGCTCTGTTCGGCATCCCCGTACAGCGAGTGGATCACGAACACGTCCTGCCGGCGCACCTCGACAAGCGGGCGGATCTTATGCTCGCCGTCCTCGAACCCGCGCTCCTCATGCGCGCCGAGGATCAATTCGAGGTGCTGCGCGACGCGCTCGCCATAATCCCGCGTGCCTTCGACGGCAAACAAGCTGAGCCCGCAATCCACTGACATGCCACCCTCCATCGATATGTCGCTTGAGGTTCGCTTAAAGGCAGCGGGACTACCTTGATCTAAATTGAAAAGCGTTTTGCCCCTGACGGAACCGCGGCACGGTACAACAAATGTTGCCCTGCCTTCCGAAAGTTTTACGAGAGCTTAATTTCTACGGGAATTGCGGTGCTCATCACGGACACCAAAGGACAGACGCCAGATGCCACACCCAAAGATTAATATAAGGAGGACCACAAAGATAATCCATTCCAAAGTTGGCTTATCTAGCCACGTGAACATCATTACCTCCCTAGCGACGGGGATGACGGGAGCGTTACACCGATAATCCTGTACGCAACTTATTACATTGATTTCGATCAAATCGCATTCGAAGTTAACTTCTCCCTGCTGAACCTGCTCTTCCGGCCGGCCTTCTATGTCGCCTGGTTCCGGTTCAAGGAGCCGCGAAAAGAGCACGAAGCGAGTCTCGAAGCCGCGGTGCCCGCTGTCGCCAAATAGGGCCACAAGCGCCGACGTCTCCGCTATCCGGCGGAATGGCTCTAAAACAACCGGACCCCAAAAATCAGAGGCGACTCGGCTGAACGCGTACCGGCTGCATCGCTGCCGGCAGGGACCGCTCTGTCAGCGCGTGTCGGCGCCTGGCGAAAGGACAACGATGGTCGCAGCGGTTTTGTGTGACGATAGGCCGCGTCGCGTGCTTCTCCTCGTGCTGGTACGGATCTCTCTCCCGGTCGGTGTCGAACGTGAAATGACGCCGCTGCCCGCGAGATCGGCGCGGACCATCTTCATGAATGCCGACTGACAGCATCAAGTCGAAACGGTCGAAGCCGTTGTCGATGCCGTGGGCGAGGGCTCGGTCAGTGAAGATGGAGGCTAAGCAGCGCTGGCAGGCCTCGATGATGCACTCGTCCTCCCGTCCTCGGGGATATCCTTCACCCGGCAGATCTAACTGTGCGGTTGACGCTCTTTGATTTATGTCAAGGCCCGAGGCGCGATTTTGCTTTTTTTGCAGGTGCAGAACCTAAAACGTAGACACGTCCTGCAACTTTTTGCTGATCTCATGTTTCAAGGGGAAGAAATGTCACTACGGATGAATAAGTTTGCTCCGTTTGTCGCCGGGCTGATCATCGCCGGGGCCGCCCACGCACAATTGCTCCCGACCTGGGAAACCAACATAACTCTGACGCAGCAAGATCTCGACATGATCCACGGTGCCGTGACCAATCAGGTCCACGGCAAGCCGGTGGGAACCACTGCTGCTTGGAGCAACCCGGCTTCGGGCAACTCCGGATCGATCAAGCTGGTCAAGAAACTCGCCCGGAACAACCAGCGATGCGAGGACATCGAATATACGCTGCGCTCAGGCGGTACGCCGGTCTACACCGAGCACTATCATTTTATCAGCTGTCTGCAGCCGGACGGGACCTGGAAAATCGTTTGAATTCGGTTGTTCGGAGGCGCTGTGCATGGACCCAAGATTAGAGCAGGAAATCGTCTCGATCCTCAGTGAGTCAAACGATTTGACGATCGCGACCGTCCGTGAGGACGGCTATCCGCAGGCGACGACCGTCAGCTATGTCAACGACGGCCTTACCATCTACTTCGGCTGTACCGCCCAGTCTCAAAAGACCAAGAACATCGGTCACGGCGCCAAGGTCTCGCGCACGGCCAACCGGCCATACGCCAGCTGGGACGAGATCCGAGGGCTGTCAGTCAGCGGCAAAGCAGTGGCTATCACCGATCCGAAAGAGATGGACCGGGTGGGGCAGATGATGCTCCAGAAATTTCCTCAGATCGCGCGGTACGCGCCAGCGGACATGGAGGAACTGGTGCTGTTCCGGATTACCCCGGAAATCATTTCCGTTCTCGACCACCGCAAGGGGTTTGGCCACACCGATCTCGTCAAGGTCGCCGCTTGAAGGGATTGGTGCCCCGACGTGCCTTACCCAGCATTCTGATGGCCGAGCAAAAGACGCAAAGCCCTGATCTGGGTGTCGAATCGAGGACACCGCCCTACGCGCAGCATGGCGGTCTCCCGGCCGTCATCGAGCAGGCGCCGCCGCGAGCCGACCGGCGGCGGAGATCGCTTCTCGTGCTCCTGCTCTCGTTGTTGATCATCGGCGCCGGCGCGGGCATCGGCTGGTCATGGTGGCAGCACTATCAGGCGCGGCTGCCGCTTGGCATCGCCTCCGGAAACGGCCGCCTGGAAGCCGACGAGATCGACATCGACACAAAGTTTGCCGGCCGCATTGCGAAGCTGTTCGCCGATGAAGGCGACATGGTTACGGCGGGCCAGCTGGTCGCGCTAATGGACACGCGCGACCTCGAAGCCTCGCTCAAGAAGGACCAAGCGGTGGTGAGCCAGGCGGAGCGGACTCTCGACGAGGCACGGGCGAACCTCGAACAGCAGCAGACCGTTGTCAAGCTCGCGAAACGGGAACTCGACCGCACCGCCTCCCTGGTGCCGAAGGGCTTTGCCACCGTCGAGTTGCTGGATCAGCAGCGACAGCAGTTGAACGGCGCCGTCGCTGCAGAAAATGCCGCGACCCACAAGGTTGGCGAGGCCGAGCACGCGCTCGATGCCGCCCGGCGCAGCGTCGAGCTCGATCGGGTCAACATTGTCGACAATGCCCTCGTCGCGCCGCGCGAGGGACGCATCGAGTACCGCGTTGCCAATGTCGGCGAGGTCCTGCCCGCGGGCGGCAAGGTCTTCACGATGCTCGACACCGCCTATGTCTATATGGACGTTTACCTGCCGACCGCGGAGGCCGGCCGGATCAGGCCCGGCTCCGACGGCCGTATCGTTCTTGATGCCTATCCCGCGCACGCGATCCCGGCCAAGGTGGTGTTCATCGCCTCGCAGGCGCAGTTCACCCCCAAGACTGTCGAAACCAAGGACGAGCGCGACAAGCTGATGTTCCGGATCCGGGTGCGGATCGATCCCGAGCGCTTGCGCGGCCGCGCCGAGATCGTCAGAAGCGGTCTGCCGGGGGTCGCCTACTTGCGCACCGATCCGGCGGTCGCGTGGCCTCCTCAATTGCAAGGAGACGCGCCGTCATGAGCGCGCGCGGCGGCCTCGTCGCGCGCCTCGAAGATGTCACGCAGCGGTATGGGGACGCGGTCGCCCTCGACGCTGTAACGCTGCCTCTTCCGGCCGGCCGCCTCGTCGGACTGATCGGGCCCGACGGCGTCGGCAAGTCGTCGCTGCTGAGCATCGTCGCCGGCGCCCGACGGATCCAATCCGGCAAGGTTTACGTCCTCGACGGCGACATGGCCGATGGCACATACCGCGCCGCGGTATGCCCGCGGATTGCCTACATGCCGCAAGGCCTCGGCAAGAACCTC
>DATEQL010000678.1:0-8035 GCA_035272665.1 Allostellaceae bacterium | reverse complement strand
AAAAGCCTCGCCTTTGATGGCCCCTCGGAGCGCGAGGGTTTACAAAGATTTATCTAATTTTTCTCCCCAAGTCGCGGACGCTATAGCTAGATTAAGACCCGCCGGATCAGAGGTCGACCGAGGTGATACACGAGTAGAAGGTTAGCATCCTCACATGTCAAACACGGCTGTCTCTTCTGCACCCTCCGACAAAGCCGGCACGAGATACGGACGGCGTCGGCAGTGGCTCGTTGGCCTTGGCATACTTGTTGCCGTCTCGGGAGGTTACCTAGGCTGGCGACACTTCGCGCACAGCCCTTCCGCCGCGATGCCGCAACCCGCTCCGCCCGTTCCCGTCATCACGACGACAGTCCAGAAGCAAAATTTCCCGATCGTGCTGACTGGGATCGGCTACGTGACGGCACTGAACTCGGCGACGGTCCGCAGCATGGTCACGGAGCCGATCGTCAGCATCGACTTCAAGGACGGCCAGGTCATCAAAAAAGACCAGCTCCTGGCGCAGCTCGATCCGAGCACCTATCAGGCGCAGCTCGACCAGGCGGAGGCCAATCTCGCCCGCGATCAGGCCCATCTCGAAAATGGACAGATCAATCTCGGCCGATACGTGCCGCTGGCAAAGCAGGGCTTCGCAGCGGAACAGCAGGTCGCCACTCAGCAAGCGAAAATCGCCCAGGAGCAAGCCACGATAAAGGCCGACCAAGCGGCGATCGAATATGCCAAGACGCAGCTGAGCTATACGAAGCTGGTGGCGCCGTTTGACGGGGTCGCCGGGATACGTCTGCTCGATGTCGGCAACATCATTCACTCGAGCACGACGCGGGGTTCTCCGAGCGAGCCGAACGCCTTGGTCGTCGTCAACCAGGTCCAGCCGATCGCTGTGATGTTTACATTGGCTGCAGCCGACATTCCCGCGGTGCAGGATGCTCTCGCAAAGGGCTCGGTCAAGGTCATCGCACTGAGCGCAGACGGCAAAACCGAGCTCGATACCGGCGAACTTGCCGCGATAGACAACCAGGCGAACACCAGCTCCGGCACGATAAGCCTCAAGGCGATCTTCTCTAATCCGCATCGCCGCCTGTGGCCTGGCATGTTTCTCAATGTCCGGGTCGTAACTCAGGTGCAGGACAATGGACTGACGATCCCGCTCGACGCCGTCCAGCAGGGGCCGCAGGGGCAATACGTCTTTGTCGTCGGCGCGAATCGCAAGGTGGCGATGCAGCCGGTCTCGGTGCGCGAGACGCTCAACGCCGAGGCGCTGATCGACCAGGGCTTGACCGCCGGAGAGATCGTCGTCGTGCGCGGTCAATACCGGCTGACGCCCGGCACCTTGGTGTCGCTCGCCAATCCGGACGATCCGGCCGCTGTGCCGAACCCCACCGCGGCGAGCGCGGGACTATTGCCGTGACCATCGAGCAGATCGTCATGGCCGGACTTGATCCGTGGGCCTTCAGCCCACGGACTAGATCCGTGGGCATCCACGCCGTTGCCGCCGCCCGCGAGCCCAAGAAAGTCGTGGATCACCGGGTCACGCCCGGTGATGACGACTACCTGTGGCGCCGTATATGAACATCTCGGCCACATTCATCCGCAAGCCGATCGCCACGGCGATGCTGATGGCGGCGATCTTGCTGCTCGGCCTGATCGGCTACGAGTTGCTGCCGGTGGCGGCCTTGCCGAACATCGACTCGCCGACGATCCAAGTCACCGCGCAATTGCCGGGCGCCGATGCGCAGACCGTCGCCGGAACCGTTACCACACCGCTCGAACGTCAGTTCGGCCAGATCCCGGGCCTCACGCAAATGACCTCGAGCAGCGCCACCGAATATGCCGAGATCACCTTGCAGTTCGATCGCCGCCGCACCGTCGATTCGGCGGCGCAAGACGTGCAGGCGGCGATCAATGCGACGGCCGGCCAGCTGCCGCCGACGATGCCAAATCCGCCGATCTACCGGAAGACCAACCCGGCCGACACGCCGGTGCTGATGCTGGCGCTGACTTCCGAGACACTGCCGTTGACCACGGTCAGCGATTACGCGAACAGCATCCTGGCGCAAAAGATTTCGCAAATGCCCGGTGTTGGCCTCGTCGGCATCGGCGGACAGCAGAATCCGGCGATCCGGGTGCAGGTCAACCCGGCGCTGCTGGCTGCAGAGGGCCTCGATCTGGAGGCGGTGCGTGCGGCGCTGGCCACCGCCACGGTCGACCAGCCTAAAGGCACATTGTATGGCGCCAATCAGGCCTTCGCGCTGCAGACCAACGATCAGTTGATGACGGCGGAAGGGTTCAACAACTACATCCTCGCCGATCGAAGCGGCGCCTTCGGCACTAGCGGACCGGTACGCGTGCGCGATGTCGGCCACGCCATTGTCGCGCCGCAGGATGTGAACTTGGCTGGCTGGATGAACGCCGAGCCGGCCATCATCATAGCGGTCCAGCGTCAGCCCGGCGCGAACGTGATCGCGACGGTGGACCAGATCAGGAGAGCGCTGCCCCAACTGGAAGCTTCGTTGCCGCCATCGATCAAGATCCAGATCGTCTCGGATCGCACTCAGACGATCCGGGCCAGCGTCGCCGACGTGCAGAATACCCTGCTGTTGACGGTCGCGCTGGTCGTCGGCGTGATCTTTCTGTTTCTGCGCAAGCTCTGGGCGACCGTGATCCCGGCGATCTCGGTGCCGATGTCGCTGATCGGCACATTCGCGGTCATGTATGTGCTCGGCTACAGTCTCGACAATCTGTCGCTGATGGCGCTGACGATTGCGGTCGGCTTCGTCGTCGACGATGCGATCGTCATGATCGAGAACATCGTGCGGCACATCGAGGAGGGGAAGACGCCGATGCAGGCCGCTCTCGAAGGGGCCGGCGAAATCGGTTTTACGATCCTGTCGATCTCGATCTCGCTGATCGCGGTGTTCATTCCGCTGTTTCTGATGAGCGGCATCGTCGGCCTGTTGTTTCGGGAGTTCGCCGTCACCGTAGCGGTGGCCATCGTCGTCTCCGTAATCGTCTCGTTGACTCTGACCCCGATGATGTGCGCCCGCGTCTTGACGGCGGAGCGCGAAACGCGTCCGGGCCTGTTCGCGCGCGGGCTCGAGCGCTTCTTTGACGGGCTGGCTGCTGTCTACGATCGAGGGCTGGTAGTGGCGCTGCGCCACCGCTTTGTCACGTTGCTCGTGATGATCTCGACCGTCGCCGCGACCCTCGTTCTGTTCGCGGCGATCCCCAAAGGCTTTTTCCCGCAGCAGGACACCGGCCTGATCGTTGGTATCGCCGAGGCCGCGCAAAACATCTCCCCGCAGGCGATGAAGGACCGCATGCGAGCGGTCCTCGCGGTGGTGACGAAGGACCCCGCGGTCGCCGCGGCGAACGCCTATATCGGACCCGGCGGTCCGACGGTGACCGAGAATGACGGCCGTATGTTCATCACGTTGAAGCCGCTCGGCCGAAGGACGGCCAGCGCCGACCAGGTGATCGCGCGCTTGAACAAGGCGTTGCAGCCGGTCTGGGGCATAACCTTGTACATGCAGGCGGCGCAGGACATCACGATCGGCGCGCGACTCTCGAAGACCCAGTACCAGTACACGCTGGTCGATGTCGACAGCGACGAGCTCGATCACTGGGCACCCATCCTGCTGCAGAAACTACAGGCACTCCCGCAGCTGACCGACGTCGCCAGCGACCAGCAGAGCACCGGCCGGGTCATGAAGATCGAGGTCAACCGACAGGTCGCCTCGCAGCTGGGCATCAACCCGTCGGCCGTCGATTCGATCCTATATGATGCGTTCGGCCAGAGAGTCGCGGCACGGATTTATACGAGGCTCAACCAATATTTCGTGATTCTCGAAGTCGAGCCCGATTTCCAACTCGGGCCGAACGCGCTCAGCCGCATCTACGCGACCTCGTCCAGCGGCGCCGAAGTGCCGCTCAGCGAATTCGCCACGATCACGTCGACAGTCGCGCCAATTGCGGTCAACCACCAGGGCCAGTTCCCCTCGGTGACGCTGAGCTTCAACCTCCCTCCGAACGTCTCGATCGGCGAGGCGGTTACGGCGATTCAGCAGGCCACGAGAGAGCTCCACCTGCCACGCTCGATTGCCACCAGTTTCCAGGGCAGCGCGCAGGCGTTCCAGAACTCGCTGAGCAGCACGCCGATCCTGATCCTCGCCGCGCTGATCGCGGTCTACATCATCCTGGGAATGCTCTACGAGAGCACGATCCACCCGATCACAATCATCTCGACCTTGCCGTCGGCCGGGCTCGGCGCGCTGTTGACCCTGATGCTGTTCGGCATGCCGCTCGACGTGATCGGTATCATTGGGATCATCCTGTTGATCGGCATCGTCAAGAAGAACGGCATCATGCTGGTCGACTTCGCGCTGGCGGGTCAGCGTGAGCGCGGGCTCAGCACCGAGGACGCGATCCACGAGGCCTGCCGCCTGCGCTTTCGTCCGATTATGATGACGACGATGTGTGCTCTGCTCGCCGGCGTCCCGCTGATGCTCGGCACCGGCATCGGATCGGAAATTCGCCAGCCGCTGGGCTATGCGATCGTCGGCGGCCTCCTGGTGTCGCAGGCGCTGACTTTGTTCACGACACCAGTGGTCTACATCTACATGGACCGCCTCGGGCATTGGCTGCGCCGTCGTCGGGCCAGCAGTGCAGAAGCAGGCGCCACCGCGCGCTAGTGGTTGTGCCCCAAACAAAGGAGTCCGTTGCCAACCCTCACCACCCAGCCCCTGGGGCTGGGTCCCCCCTCTCCCGCCCTTACACGGTGCGCCTTCTTCTCCAAGAATTGCACCGCGGCGCTCTGCCCGAGGAGAACGCTGAGCCTGGCAGCGGCACGCAAGATGGTGGCGGCGGCCGAGGCCGAGGCCGAGCGCAATCACTGACGTGGTGTGGTCGCGGTCGTCGACGATGGCGGCTGGGTGATTCTCCTCGAGCACATGGACCATGCGGCGCTGACCGCCGGGGTCGAGCTCGCGCTCGCAGGGACACCGGAAAAAGCAAACTGTTACGGCACGAGTGTCTCGGCGCTGGTGCGGCAATTGGGCGGCCTCAATGCTGCAGCTGCTGCCCTCGAGTACCGGAGCGTGCGCGCGCTGGAGCATGCCATTCTGGCGTTCTGCAAAAACTGCCGTCGGCAAGCTCACGGCGACGACTGCGATGAGGTCCACGACTAGGGACTTGTCGAAGATGCCGGTGAGAGCAGCGATCACGATGCCAAAAATGCGATCGTAGCAGCTTGCGATTGAACCACTGGAAAGCGCGAGGCAATCCACTACCGCAAGACCGCTTTCAACATCCAGTAGGGTAGGCCAGACTGCGAAGCTCTGTATTTGTCGGCGCAAGATAGAAATGTCACCCGGCGCGCAAAGTAGAGATGACACCCTCAGTGGCGGCAGACACGATCAGCGCGACAGCATCACAGTCAAACGCTGGGCGGCCTCCTTGCAGCGAGGCTGAGCTGCGGATTTGATTGCCTCGCCGGATCGGGATTGAGCTACTGTCACCGGTGACCGGTGAAGCGGAAGCGGGCTCTGCTGGGGAGCAACCCGCCGAGGAATAGCCCTCACTGCGATGGACGGGAGCCGATTGGAACTGGCCGGCTCCCGCCACTCGTCGGTTGCCAAGCACCATCTCGTCGAGCATCGGGGTAGATCTCCCGATCCCTAATAAACCCACCCCAGCCACGGCGCAGAGGCGGGGGGTGGCGATCAGCCCTCCATCCGGTCCGCTGCCTCAGGCCGCAGCCGCAGCAGCACGTGGCGTGGTGCCCGCCCTTCGACGGCAGACCCGGCGCCTCGAGGTTGTTCGGCGGTCGCCGCCGCGCCATGTGCCCGCGCTGCCGATGCGCCGGGTAGGCGGCCTGCTGCGCCTTGATCTGCTCCAACATGCCGGCACATGGGCGACGGCGGTTGAATACACAGTCTGCGGCGCGCGTGGCCCCTCACCATCCCGGACGAGGACGAGGCCCTTGCGGCATGGTCCGAACGAGCAACCCTTGACCCACATCTTGCGTCGCGAGCGGCCAAGTAAAGGCGCAGCCGGTCAAGTAACGAGCGGGCAAAATCGCGGCTCGAAAACGAGTATAAACATGGGGCGGCGGCGGGAAGTCTCGGAGGTTAACGGGAGGGCTTTCTGATTACCTAAAAAATTTGTCATGATGACAATTATGGTGCGTCAGGAGAAGCTGGCGCGTTCCTGCCGGTGAAAGACCGGTGCGGGTAAGGTGGTAGCGCGCTGCCCGGTAGCGAGTGTTGCGTAGTCGCCGGCGACGGCGGGTGCGAAGCGTACACAGTGATCTGATGGGGTATGGGATTGAGCCACGAAATCCATTAAATTCGCGGAGGCCGAGACGCTCATAATCGTCGAAGGCAATATGTGCGGCACCGTCATGCGAGGTGCCGACGCTCCGCCGGGGTCGAAGGCCACATCACGTCAGAAAGGAATGCGTGGGAACCTGAGAGGTCTCACGCCCGGCCACAGGCTGCAAAGCCGACTGGCCCGCATCGGGAAGACGAGGAGCCGAAGCCGATGATGCACGGGCATGAGTGGTGGTCGGCTCGGGTGAAGCATCTGCCGAAATAATCGTGGCATCTCCCCTTCATCGCTTTCCGCGTCAGATGCGATTGTCCGGGCAAGCGTGCTCCCCTTTGCCTCACTAGGTGTTTGGTGAGGGAACGCTCAACGACTCGGTAACACCAACACTCTCGCGTGAAGACGACACCGTGAGCAGGTCGACGAGGCAATCGACAACAGCGTGAGTCAAACGACGCGTCGCTATCCCGGTTAATTTATTTTCGCTAATGTGAACCGCTTCACACTTGTGGGGCAGACAGGCTAAGACGATCGCAACAGGGAGGCGACCCAAGGCGTCGCGCGGAGCCGCTCGGTGCCGATGGGTCTACTCGATCCGCACGCGTCTTGGGGAGCGACACCATGGAAACACGCGAAATCAGCAAGAGCTTGACGACCGGTCTGACCGAAGCGAAGCGACGCGGGTTCTCCCGCCGCTCGGTCCTCTCCTTTGCCGGCGCTATCGGGGCGGCGGCGCCGTTCGGAATCTTCGGAGCGGCCCGCGCGCTGACAACGCCCCCCTATATTCCTGGCGAGC
Source organism: Allostellaceae bacterium (assembly GCA_035272665.1). Lineage (GTDB taxonomy): Bacteria > Pseudomonadota > Alphaproteobacteria > ATCC43930 > CGMCC-115725 > AP-15. The sequence goes on along the minus strand of DATEQL010000678.1, from coordinate 921 downwards.
TCCTTATTTGCCGCGCCGCGGCGAGCGGTGAAGAGCTGCAGGGCCCGCCGCGTCAAATCAAGCTCGCCTGGAATGCGAACGCGGCCTGCACGGTCGCGGCGGCGGTCGCCAAAGAACGCGGTATCTTCGCCAAGCACAACCTCGACGTCGAATTCTTCAATTTCGGCGGGACGACCGACCAATTGTTAGAGGCGATTGCCACTGGCAAGGCAGATGCCGGTTTGGGGTTGGCCCTACGGTGGCTCAAGCCGCTGGAGCAAGGCTTTGATGTTCGCATCACCACCGGTGTCCACGGCGGCTGCATCCGGCTCCTCGGCTCCAAGGTTGCGAATATCGACAGCCTAGAGTCGCTGCGCGGCAAGGCTATCGGGATCAGCGATCAGGCAAGCCCGGCGAAGAATTTCTCCGCGATCTTCCTAGCCAAAAACGGCATCGATCCGGTCCAGGACATAGAGTGGCGCCAGTACCCGGCCAACCTGCTGGCGCTTGCCGTCGATAAGGGTGAAGTACAGGCGATCGCCGAGATCGATCCGCTCCCGTATTTTTGGCTCAAAGATGGCAAGCTCAACGAGATCTTTACCAACCTGAGCAGTGAATTCGCCGACCGCACATGCTGCGTTCTGGCGATACGCGGCAGTCTCATCCGAAGCGAATTACCCGTTGCGGCCGCTCTGACTCGATCGATATTGGAGGGGGCAGACCGGGTCGCGAGCGATCCCGGCGATGCCGCAGTGGTATATTCGGGCTATGGCGGCAAGGGATCCGTGGAGGATCTCGCCGCTATGTATCGCAGTCATACTCATCACAATCACCCCGTTGGGGCTAACCTCAAGAAGCAACTTGTGCTCTACACCGACGAACTCAAAGCGGTGGACGTCATCAAGAAGAGCACGGATTCAGCGAAGTTCGCCGAGCGGATCT
>DATEQL010000677.1:0-2610 GCA_035272665.1 Allostellaceae bacterium | reverse complement strand
TGCAAGAGGCGCGGGTCGCGCGGTTCGATAACCCCGCAATCGAGGAACAAGCCACCATTGCGGTATTCTGCAAGACCGGTAAGCCCGTCGAGCTCGGCGACTCGCAATCCGGCCTCCTGCAGCGGCTCGACGAGCGAGTAGAGGAGCCATTGGCTCAGCTTGTGAAACGGCACCAGCCCATCGCCGGGGACGACGGAATGACGACCGCAATCGCCGAGCGGGACGCCGGCCAAGCTGATCCACCCGGGCCAGATGGCCCCGAACGCCTGGAGCAGCGTGCTGAGCATTTCCGTGGCGGGAAGCGCCTTTTCGTGTGCCGACCAATGGTCGTAGAGCCGGCCGAGCCGCGCCGGTTTACTGAATAGAGCAGGGGATGCAGCGCACACCTTCCCCAGTCGGCGCAGCAGCAAAGCCCGTCCTTCGAGGCCCACGAGCTCGTTCCCGCCAGCATGCTGGAACGTGCGCGCAAGGCTCTCCGGGGTGATCCGCCGCAGCGCCTCGGCATCGGCACGCCATGGCGCGGCGGGATCCGCTGAGAAGAGCCCGGCTTGCATCGCGCGCAGGCTCGCCACCGCGAGCCCCTCGGAGCGGGACAGGACCTGGCCCGTCTCCCCCTCGCGAAAGCGCCAGTGCGGCCCCGCTCCAGCGTCGAGGAGGACGGAGACGATGGCCAAATCGATACGTGCCCGCACGATTTCGGCTCGGTCAGCGCCAGGCGCAACGAGAGCGGCGCGGTCGACTCCACCGATCGAGAAGTGCCGCCAGCGGCTGTGATAAGGGACGGCGAGATCGGGATAGCGCCGTCGGGTGACTTCGACGACGCGTCGCGCGGCTTCGTCGAGCCGAGCGGGGACGAGCTGAAAATGCCTCGTTTCGCCGCGCTCGGCCGCTTCCGAGACGATCGCGCAACGGGCGCGCACGGCGGCGGCGCTCAACAGTGCCGCTGCCTGGCTCGCTGCCTCATTCGTCGAGGGCACGGCCCTTCGTGCGGTTCAGCTCGCTCGCATCCGGCATCCCCGACGGTGCAAAATATCCGGCGGCCTTCTTCGCTGCAATTTCGACCGCGGCGTCCACCGGCACCAGCCGATCCGGGATCGCGAGCTGTTCCACCACCTCGATCCCCTGCGCCTCGAGTGCATCGCGCTTGCCGTTCGACATGGAGACCCAGCGGTTGATCCGGCGGATCCCAAGCCAATGAAAGACATCCGGCATCAGCTCCTGAAAGCGCATGTCCTGTACGCCTGCGACGCATTCGGTGCGGCGGAAATAGGTGTCGGCGGTGTCGCCGCCGGGTTGCCGCTTGCGGGCGTTGTAGACGAGGAACTTGGTGACTTCGCCGAGCGCTCGCCCCTCCTTGCGATTGTAGACGATGATCCCCACTCCGCCCTGTTGCGCGGTCTCGACGCAGACTTGGATCCCGTGAACGAGATAGGGGCGACACGTACAAATGTCCGAGCCGAAGACATCCGAGCCGTTGCACTCGTCATGAACGCGACAAGCGATTACCGTGCCTGGCTCGGCGATCCGCTCGACCTCGCCAAACACGTAGACTGTCGTGCCACCGATTGGGGGCAGCAGGATCTCGAGGTCGGGACGGGTGACCAGTTCGGGAAACATGCCCCCCGTCTCCTCGAACAAGCTGCGGCGGAGATCGGCCTCCGAAATCCCGAAGCGCGCGGCCACCCCCGGCAGATGCCATACGGGATCGATCGCCGCCTTGGTAACGCGGATCTCGCCGCTGTCGAGCAGCACTCGGCCGTCCGCCCGCAGCCTGCCCTCGGCGAGAAGCAGGCGGAGCTCTGGCGTGGCCAATCGCGCCGTGGTGATCGCGATCGTCGGACGAGCGTCGATGCCGGCGCGGATTTGTTCGGCAAAGACTTCGCCGACCAGATGGCCCCAAGGGTCGAGGGACACGATCTTTGTCGCGTCGGCCCATTGCCGACGCGGTGCGATCCGCGCTGCCGGAGCGGTGTCGGTCAAGTCGGGGCGATGATCACGCGCCAGCGCGCGCGTGACCACCGCCAGCGCGCGATAGATCGCATAAGCGCCAGAATAGCAACCGATCGCATTGCGCTGCGGCGATTCAGCCGTGCTCGCAACCACGGGCCCACGCTCCACCGCACTTGGCGCGCCCCAGCAGAGCGGAATTGCGGCCCTGCCGGCGCCTCCCGGGTGAGAAGTAAGCCGGATATGCCGCGGTATCGAGTGCTTCATGCCGCCTTCCGTAGCCGAAAGACGTAAAGAATCAAGCTAACCTAGTGTGAGGCGCGTCGCAACCTCGGCGGGCACCTCAGGATGATGCGATTTGGTCAAGGAGCTACGCATGCCGTTCATGTTATATTTGGCTTGATTTGTCGCACGCTGGCCCTCGCCGAAGCGTGCATGGCCCAGTCGTCGCTCTCTCGTCTGGACCCCGGCAAGTTGGTTCAACACCATGATACTGTGTAACCTCACTCCCCTTAAACTCCTGGCAACGTCAGTGCCGCGGTCTGCTTGATGACCTCGGTCGAGCCTTCCCAGATCATCCGCAATGCGACAAAGGTGACGATACCGAGCCCGACCCAGGAAATCCAAAAATGGCGGTCGAGCAATCGCGCGATGTAGGTCGAG
>DATEQL010000676.1:0-2073 GCA_035272665.1 Allostellaceae bacterium | reverse complement strand
GCCGACCAGCGATCTCGTGGACCTGCTCTCGGCGTAACGGTCGAGAGCAGGTGCTTGGGTGTTACTGATTCTTTCTGTAATCGCCCCCGTCGCTATTTGATTCTTTTATGTCGCGACGAAAATGAGGGGATGCCTGAGGCCGATGTGAGGAACCGACTGGTCCATTGTCCTCCTTCCCTTCACTCATGAGAAAAGTCTCGTGACTTCAGCCGGTCGCCTACCGCGACAACGGCCGGCGCCATCACGTCTAGTCCCCCGAGTCATTCATAACGTCGGGTAGAGCCGCTTCAGCTTGACGCGGGCATCGGCGGTTGTGAACTGCCAGTCAGCCTTGGCGTGCGTTTTGTTGCGAGCGTCCCGCCAAGCGGTGACTTCCTTGGTCAGGCTCTCCTTGTCGGGGATACGCCGGGCGAGGCACTGGCGGGACAGCACGCTGAGTTCACTCTCGGCCATGTCCAGCCAACTGCCGTGCTTGGGCGTGTAGTGCCATTCGAAACGCTCGACGAGGCGGCGGGCCTCCTTGGCCGGGAAGGCTTCGTAGAGCGAGGCCGGTTTGTGGGTACTGAGGTTGTCCTGCACCAGCACGATCTTGCTGACCCGCGGGAAATGCGTGTCGGACAACTCCTTGAGCATCTGGGCATAGTCGATCGCGGCTCGCTGGTCTGTCACCTTCACGTCGCGCCAGCCTTCCAGCGGTGCGAACATCATGAACAGGTTGGCGGTGCCGTTGCGCTGATACTCGTAATCAACCCGCCTCGGCCGCCCCGGCGCGGCTGGGATCGGCTTGCGCGTCTCGACGATCAACTGTTTCGATGTCTCGTCCACGCAGACAACCGGACGATCAGGGTCATGCGGCCGGTGGTAGACCTCGATGACATCCTCCATGGCGGCCACAAAGGCAGCGTTGGCGTCCGGCGGGATCACCCATTGGTCATTCAGGTGCGGCTTGAGAGCGTTTTTTTTAGCGTCCGCCCGATGGTGTTGTCGCTGGCGCGCGCGACGATGTTCAGTTCGACGACCTTGCCCTCCAGCATCTGCAGCGTCCATCGCGCATAGCCTTCCGGGGGCGTCGAGCAGGCCAAGGCGATCAGCTTGGCCTCGCTGGCGCCATCGAAGATCTTCTGTCTGGCGGAGTTCGGCGAACGCTTGGGCGTCAGCACGCCGTCGATGCCTTCCTCGACGAGTTGCTGACGAACGCGCGCGACCGTCATCGGGCTGGTATGCAGACTGTCGGCGATCTGGCGGTCGGTCCATGCCTCGCCGGCCTCGGAGGCATCCGCCTTCAGCAGGATGCGCGCCCGCAGCAGCTTGCGCGCCGAGTGCTTGCCGGTTCGGATCAACGCCTCCAGCCGCTCGCGCTCCTCGGCGCTCAGCGTGACGATGTACTTTTTGACCGCGCTCTGTTTCGCAGGCACCGAATCGACCTCCACCCAAAGGGACGGATCATCGATTCGGACAAACCCACCGCTGTCAATGACGAGGGGGACTAGGTCGGCGCACACTCCCCGTAACGGGCACCGGTGATGCCGCCTGCGTCGCGAGTCATCGTTTGTGCCCCTGTGCGACCCCGTCGAGGACGACGGCTCGTCTGGGTCGCTTGTGCGTATCGCCGGACTCTGGGTTCTCGAATCATGCCGACTGCTTGGATCCATTCGGCTCAGGGTGTCGCCGCCGAACGTGACTCGACTCGGGGCAGATGTTCTCTATATGTTCCACGCTCTTCGCAAGGTAGTGCGAGGGGCACGGTGGAACAAGGTAACGCGGCAGCAGCCCGTTTGGCCGCATGGAGAGCCAGCAATCGCCCATGTCTGGCGGTCGGCAAGAGTTGCTGCCGCGGCGGGTCGATCGTGGCCGACCAGTTGGTGAACACGCTGGGCACCGGGCGCGCCCACCGTGCCGCACCGGCCGGGAGTGATGTGCCGAAGCGCAGTGTGCGCCGCATCGCCTCGCTAGGCCCGGCGTCTCCAGGCACAAATGGCCACGGTCGTTGCCGAAGCCGGCCCACCTGCTCGAACCGCCGCAGCCGGTCGAGGCCCTGGCGATGCTGCCTGACCATCCGCCGGCGCAATTCAT
>DATEQL010000675.1:0-4012 GCA_035272665.1 Allostellaceae bacterium | reverse complement strand
CATAACCAAGTTCCTGAAGCAGAGATAAGGTGTTGGGACCGCGCCGCAGCCAATTGCAATTATAGCCGATTGGGCGCTGGCCGGTAACCGCTTCGACCATATCGCGGGCTGCTATCAGAAATTGCCTTTCTTCTTCGCGATCCATTCCGTATTGGGAGCTCCAGCGCGGGCCGTGAGCCGATGCTTCGTGACCACGCGCCACGATTTCTTGGGCGAGTTCGGGGTGACGCTGAACGGCCTCGCCGATCATATGTGAGGTGACCTTGACTGTGTGGCGATCCCATAGGTCGAGCATCCGTGGAATGCCCTCCCGATAGCCATAGGCGAACCAGGTGTTGGCAGCAGCGTCAGACGCGACGCTATCGGGAAGATCGACTGCTGGAAATGGGCTATCAGTCCCCTTCAATGGCTGGCCGCCGGCTTCGAACTGCATCGAGATGGAGACCACCAGTCGAATGCCATCGGGCCAAAATTCGTTTCCGTCCTTTGTCATTGCGTACCTCTCTCATTGAGTGATGACGCCGAGCTGGTTCATCAAGGTCAAATTATCTTCGATGTGCCAATTATCGCCAATGTGATGCGCTCTATCGATGCGGAAAAGCGCAGGCACCGCGGCCCAAACCGCGTGGGTCTTTGAACGGAAGCAAGAGTGTTAATATTTTAGCGTCTCGGTTTGACCGTGGAGGTTCGGATGATCTCGCGTCAAGCGCCGCGGTCGACGACGCCAACCAAAAACGATTCCAGCATCGCGGCGACGGAAAGCGCCGTCGCGAGAGCCATTCCGCCGATGGTGCTGGTGCTGATGGGGGTCTCGGGCAGCGGCAAGTCGGCGATCGCGCTCGAATTGCATCGCGTGCTCGGCTGGCCGTTTCAGGAGGGCGACGACCTCCATCCTCCGTCGAATGTCGAAAAAATGCGTGCCGGCCACCCGCTTGATGACGCTGATCGGCTGCCCTGGCTGCGGGCGGTCGCAGGTTGGATCGACGAGCGCTTGGCCGCGCACGAGCCCGGCATCATCACCTGTTCCAACCTCAAGCGTGCCTACCGGCGGATCACAATCGGCAGTCGGCCTGGAGTCCGCCTCGTCTTTCTCAAGGGCGACGAGCATGTGATCCACGAACGGATCGCGCAGCGCCAGCACCGTTATATGCCGCCCACATTGCTGCGCAGCCAGTTCGAGACACTCGAGGAGCCCGGTGAAGACGAGCACCCCTTGGTTGTCCCGGTGCACGGCTCGGTTGCCGAAACGGTGATCGAATTATTGCAGCGGTTGGCCGCCTGACACGACCCACCTGCCTAATGGAGCCCAGTCATGAAACCGAATGTGTTGCTGATCGAACCAATGATGCCCGAGGCGGAAGCGCAGCTCGATGCCGCCTACTGTGTGCATCGCCTGTATGCGGCGCACGACCGCGCGGCGCTGATCGCCGCATTCGGCTCCTCGGTGCGAGCCATCGTTACCGGCGGCGCGCACGGCGCCAGTAACGAGATCGTCGATTCGTTGCCGCGGCTGGAGATCATAGCGATCAACGGCATCGGCACCGACGCGGTCGATCTGGAGCGTGCCTGCGCGCGCTCGGTTCGGGTCACGACGACCCCCGATGTATTGACCGAGGATGTCGCCGACATGGCGTTGGGGCTGATGCTGGCAACGTCGAGGCGGATCTGCGTTGGCGACCGCTTTGTGCGGGCGGGAGGTTGGTTGCATGAACACTTGCCGCTGGCTGCCAAGGTGAGCGGCAAGCGGTTGGGCATTCTCGGTCTTGGCCAGGTGGGCCGTGCCGTGGCACGCCGGGCGGAAGGGTTCGGCATGCAAATCGCCTATTGCGACCGCGATCCGGTCGCGGGCGCTGCTTACCGCTTCCAGCCGGATCTTGAGCAGCTGGCCAAAGACTCGGATTTTCTGGTGATCGCTGCGAGCGGCGGTCCGGCGACGCGCGGCCTCGTCAGCCGGGCGGTGTTGGAGGCGCTCGGCCCCGCCGGCGTCCTGATCAATGTCGCGCGCGGCAGCGTCGTCGACGAGCCCGCGCTGGTTGCCGCGCTTGCCGAGGGGCGTCTGGGCGGTGCAGGCCTGGACGTATTTGCACACGAGCCGGATGTTCCGAAGGCGCTTTGGGACATGGACAATGTCGTGCTCCAGCCGCATCGGGCGAGCGCTACCGTCGAGACGCGCCGGGCCATGGCTGACCTCGTCCTCGCCAATCTCGCGGCCCACTTTGCCGGACGCGAACCGGTGACGCCGGTCGTTTGAACAGCCGCCCGCTGGCGGGCATCCCGGGTCGCGTTTGGGGCCGTGGCTCTATACCTACGGATATAAGGCGATCCGTCGTCAACTCAGGAGGTGACCAAGCCTAGTGTGGCCCGTAATTGTACGGCGGGGCGTAATACCTCGGCGGGTAATAGACCGGCGGCGGGTAAAAGGCCGGCGGGTAATAGGGTTGCCCGTAATAGCCGCCATAATACAGGGGCGGGGCCCCAATGAGAGCCCGGATCGGTGCGGTGACGATCATTGCGGTGGTACCGAGAACAGCGCCCACCACGCAGAATGGCCACTCAAGGGGGAACGGAGAGCAGGCGGGATAGTATTGAGCCTTGGCGGTCGAGAGTGGCAGAGCGGCAAGCCCGACGCCGAGCGCGCCCGCTATAGTAATTCGGCGGATACACATGAGAGATCACTCCTGCTCGGGGCTATCAGCGCTGCGAGATTCGGGTAGAGCAGCTCAGCCTGGTTCGAAGGGATTGAGCGTATCAACGCCGAGCGGCTCGAAGTGGCGCAAATTTAGGGTCATGATCACGAGTTCCCGCGACTTGGCAATTGCCGCGATCGCGACATCCGCGAAACCGGGATGCCGTCCCGCGGCCCGGGCCACGTCGCTAAGCGCACCGGCCACTCGCGCCGCGTCGAGATCGAACGGCAGCACCCGGTCGGAATAGAAGCTCAGCATGCGTTTGAACCATTCACGCAGCTGGTCCGCTCTCCGCCCCGAGCCGGTTCGCCGCAGCTGCGAGATGCCCGCTTCAATCTCGGCGGCGGTAATCGCCGAGAAGAACAGCTCATCAGTGTGCTCGTCGAACCACGCGGCCACGTTGGCCGGGACTGCGAGCTTGCCGGGGGCGAATGCGCTGAGAATGTTCGTATCGAGCAACCAGCCCGTCACAGATCGGCTTCTCGCAATGGCGAGGGGTCGCGCTCGGTCTCGACCGGATGCGGAATCGTCATCACCAAAGAAGCAAAGCTCGGTCGATCAGCCGGATAAAGCCGCTTCGCCTGCTCAACCGGTACTACCACGGCGGCAGGCCGGCCGCGCTTCGTGATGGTGGTTGCCTCGCCCCGTTCAGCCGCTTCGATGACCTCCGACAGAGAGGCTTTGGCCGCGCGAATCCCTACAGTTCTCATAATGCGATTCATTGTGACCACTTGTAGTCACATGGCATTACGAGACGATTATTACAAGTGACCGCAGCCGCGCCGACGCGTCCACGAAGCAGATAGTCCAATGGGCTCCCGAGGAGACGGACCGACTTTGCCCACCCTCCGCGCCGGCGCTGCCGGAACTGACCGAGCGGAGGGCGAGTTCACATTCCCGGTCGGGCGGCCGTGGGCCTTCAGCCCACGGGTTTTTGTCCCGTGGGCCTGGCGGGCCGTCCCGGGGATCAGTTGAGGCCGTAGAATCCCATGGCACCGCCGGCGAGAACGCCACGCTGGGTCGCGGGCGAGGTGCCCTTCAACCGCTCGCGCACCATGTCCGGCGCACCCGGGAAGAAGCCGTCGGGGTGCGGATAGTCGGTCGCCCAAAGGATCTTATTGGGCCCGATGAAGTCCGCAAGGACCCGGAGGCTGGTTTCGACCGGCTCGAACGAAATCCAGCAATTGCGCTGGAAGAGTTCGCTCGGCCGCGTCTTCAGGCTGGAATCGTTGAAAAACTGATCGTCGAAATGGCGGTCCATGCGGTCGAGCCAGGGTGCGATCCACCCGCCGCCCGACTCCAAGAACGCGATTCGGATCTTCGGG
>DATEQL010000674.1:0-8224 GCA_035272665.1 Allostellaceae bacterium | reverse complement strand
GGTACGCTTGCGACAGTCGCGTCGATATTTGACCAACTGCCGGAAGTGCAATGGCTCACCGGCCTGCCCTTTTGCGGCAATGAAGTCGGCGAAGGCTATACCCCTGGGCCGCCGATGCCTTATATCCGCGCCGACCTCGCTGCCGGCAAATATGAGGGCCGATCCAAAGCATTCGTCATGCAAGAAGGATCGTTCTGGCGGAGCGATCTATGGCACAAAGTCGGCGGCGTCGATCCACATCTTAAATTAGCCGGCGATTGGGATCTGTGGCGTCGCTTCGCGCAACAAACACCACTTTACGCCGTTACTTTTCCACTTGGTCGGTTCACCCGGCGCAAAGGCCAGAAATCGGAAGACATGGAACCTTATTATCTGGAAATTGATGCCAGTCCGGAGGCATCCCCGGTTGATGATTTCTGTTCTTATCAGTTAAGCCGCTATGCATTTGCTGAGGAATGGATTGTTGAAAAGCAGAACCACCGGAATTCCTGGATCCCGATAAGTGGTGTGGGCGGCCGCGAGAGGCCCCTTCCGGAGCACGGCTTGCCAACGCAATTCCGTTGGTGTCTCGGACCAAAGGCCGAGATCGATTTGCTCGTTGAGCGGCCCGGCCGGTATCTGGTCCTGCTTGATTGTATCAACCGCATGTTCGACATTCAGATCGTGACCTTCTCGATAGATGGTCGCCATGTGGCACAGGCGGGCCTCCCGAACCGCACCAACGGTCATGGCTTTCTTGTTGAGGCGATTGTGGAGCTTGGCCAAACCCGCAATCGGTTGGAAATTAGTTTCGACAAATGGCGCGAACCCGACGCCGATGAGCAACGACCGCTCGCGATGGTTTTGCAGTCTGTACACGTATTGCCGTTTCAACCAAGGGATCCTTGATGTGGGCACCATCTACACCTATAAGTTGCTCGTGAGGATATCGTGAGCGGAAAGACCGTTGCAAATGTGGTAAATTCGGGACCTTCCTCGTCCCGACGCCTTCGGCGGGTACCCAGAAAGCGGCACAGTCAATCCCCCCTTGCCCATAGGGTCGAAAATCGCATCGGCGTCTTCGCATTAGCCGCGACGGCTCACAGCTCCTCATTCGGAGAGTCCGGTCCAAGAGCGCGTCCATGATGGGCAGATGGCGCTGGAAACGGCCGCCGCGCCCCTTTGCGCGACAATGCCGTCGCTGCGGCGGAATGTACGGGCAATCGCTGTGGCCACTGACAATTCAGCCAAGCCATTCGGGACATCATGGTTCCCAACCCCACGAGACAGAATCGAATGCTGTCTGAGTTTACATTTCGCTTATCGGATGTCGGCAAATTCTATGCGGTCTTTTCCCGACCCGAAGATCGTCTGAAACAGCTCTTCGCGGGCAATAGGAAGCGCTATTACCGAGAATTCTGGGCACTCCAAGCCATTACCTTTGACATTCGCAAAGGTGAGTCGGTCGGCATTATCGGTCGCAACGGCGCCGGCAAATCGACCTTGCTGCAGCTGATGTGCGGTACCTTGCGGCCGAGCGCCGGCCGGATCGAAGTGGCGGGGCGGGTTGCCGCGATGCTCGAACTCGGCGCCGGCTTCAATCCCGAATTCACTGGACGCGAGAACGTCCATCTGGCCGCGGCCGTGCTGGGGCTGTCGGGCGAGCTCATCAGGGAGCGATACCCGTCGATCGTCGAATTCGCCGGAATCGGCGATTTCATCAATCAGCCGGTCAAATATTATTCAAGCGGCATGTATGCCCGGCTCGCTTTTGCCGTGGCGGTGCATGTCGATGCCGACATCTTGATCGTCGACGAAATTCTTTCCGTCGGCGATGCCGCTTTTCAGCAGAAATGCTTGCGCTATATCGACAATTTTAGAGCGCGGGGAACGCTCCTTCTGGTCTCCCACAGCGCTACGACCGTGGCGGCCATTTGTGATCGCGCAGTCTGGCTGGATGCAGGCTCTGTCCGCGCCATCGGCCCAGCCAAACAGGTCTGCGCCGATTACCTCGCTGACATCGATGCCGATACAGATAGTGGCAAAACGTTCCGGATCGGCGCCAGCCGCAAGAGCAAGGCGACAAGGCCCGATCCGAAAATGGTGCTGATCGAGCCGGACGGCCCGCGGAATGTCATCCACGCGACGGCGTTCGATCCCGATGCCCCTTGGTTCGGCTATCAGGGGGCCGTAGTGACCCATCTCGATCTGCTCGATGCGGCGAACAATCCGGTCAACGAGTTGGTCGGCGGCAGCTACATTACGCTGCGAGTGTCGGTCCATGCCAATCAGGCGATCGAACGGGCCCTGGTTGGGTTCCAGGTCCGGAACGAGGAGGGGCAGCACCTCTTCGGCGATAACACGCATCTTGCCTATCGCAATGCCCCATTCCGGGTTGAGGCCGGTCAGGATTTCGAAGCGGTCTTCGACTTGCGCCTGCCCTTCCTGCCAGCAGGCTGCTTCACTGTCGTCGTAGCCGTCTGTGACGGGACCCAGACCGACCATCTCCATCACCAATGGATTGATGACGCACTGCATTTCCACGTGGCTGCGAGCCATGTGCAGCGCGGTCTGGTGGGTGTGCCGATAAGGCGGATCGATGTCACCAGCCGCCCTTTGACCGAGCAGGAGCGGGTTTCGGGCCAGGCTGCATTGGTAACCGTCGAAGGGCCCGCCGCAGCTAAGGCGGTGTGACGTGCCGCCCCAATTCCGAGCTCGGGCAGACGGTTGCGCTGCCGACCAATGTTATGGACCTTGTCGAATGAACAGGGCATCACCCCAATTGTGGCGGTTGATGACCAGGTTTTTCAGGCGAAACCGATTTAGGCGCATGTAAGCAATCACATCGTCGAGACTGCAATCGTTCTTATAGAGCCCACCCTCATTGACCTCGGTATAGACATAGGACGCACGCGAGAGGCAGCGGTGCGCGCCCTGCAGAACGCGAAGTTCGCAGCCCTGCACATCAAGCACAAGGCAGTCGAGCAGATGCGGGTCGATCTGCGGATGAGCGCCGCAAATTTCATCGATCACGGTGTCCAGCCGGCGGGACGTCATCCGCTCGGCTCGGATGAATTCGACCTCGGGATGTTCGGCTAAATGCCAGCCGAATTCCAGCATGCTCGACGAATTGCCATCATTCGAGGCGACATGGAAAATCGTTTCCTCACCATCTACATCGGCACAAAGGGCGTTGATCGGTAGATGGTTCGGCGCGTCTTCCAGCGTCAGGCGCAGCCGCTCGTACACCGACGGCAGCGCTTCGATATAAAGTCCCCAAGCGAGCCCTGCAGCCTGGTATGCATGAAATTCTTGACCGACATTGGCGCCAACATGGATGACGCCGCGAGGCACCCGATCGAGGTCACGCAGAAGATGCAGCGGATCAGCCATCACTGTCTTTCCGGGGCCAAATTTCACCGATTATGATCATTCCTCGACGCCCACGCGATCGCGGGAACCCGGGATGGGATCGCGCAGACTCAGGGCGATCGACTGTGCCCACGCACCGATCAGCCCGTGAGATATGGAAGTGGTTACCCGGAAGAAGCAGGCATCAAGGCAAAAGTCTTCAACCATCCAGCCCCCGTCAACAGTCGTCGCGACGCCTGCCGATACGGCAAACTCACCGGGTGCCAAGTGTGGCATCTCGAAGTGGAACGCGATTTCGTTCCAACTGTCTGCCGCGAACGTCAACCCTTCGAGCCGGGATCGCAGCCTCGTATCGTCGCAGAATAAGACCTGTCCGAGCCGGTCGCGGACCTCAAAGAAGACCACCGGATTGTCTATCGCAGTTGCGGCGGAAACTCCGATGCGAAGGACTGCGTCCTTTCCCCCTTCGGCAATCGTCGCAGGATGACCAAGGCCGTCCTCAAGAACTACAGCTCTGACAGTGCACAGCGGCATGCCCGGGCGGCGTGGCAGCGTCTCGGGCAGGAAAGTTCGCTGCGTTGCCGGCAGCGTTGGAGCGGGCAGGGAAGGCGGCGGCTTTCGGCTGCCGCCAATCCTAAAGGCGTTGACGTTTTCCCGATCGGCGCTGAGAGCCGCCAGATAATCGTGACACACTTCCTTTGCACGGCCGGCAGCCCGGAGAGTGCCGATATCCAGCCAGACGGCACGGTCACACAAGGCCGCCACGGTGTCGGCGCTGTGAGACACCAGCAGCAGCGTCCCGCTCTCGCGGAATGCATGGATGAAGCGCATGCATTTCTGCTGAAAGGCCGCGTCGCCGACGGACAGGATCTCGTCGACGACCAAGATATCGGCATCGACATGCGCCGCCACGGCAAAGGCAAGCCGGGCATACATGCCGCTCGAATAATATTTGAGCGGCCGATCGATGAAATCGCCGATTCCGGCGAATTCGACGATCGACGGATATCGCTCCTTAATGAGACCGGCCGACAGCCCCAGCACGGCCGCCGCCAAATGGACATTTTCCCGGCCGGTGAATTCCGGATTGAAACCGGCGCCTAATTCCAGCATCGCTGCGATCCGGCCTTCGACCTGGATGCTTCCAGTGCTCGGCCGCAAGGTGCCGCAGACCAACTGCAGGAACGTTGATTTGCCGGCGCCGTTGCGGCCGATGATGCCGACCGATTCCCCTTTCAGAATATCGAGCGTGACATCCTGTAATGCCCAGTACTCCTGATAATAGCGTCGTTTGCCGCGTGCCAGCAATTGCTTCAGCCGATCCTCCGGCTGCGTAAACATCGGATAGAATTTGCCGACGCCCGCCAGGCGAATGGCAAATTCAGCAGACATCCGCGAAGGCTTTCCGCGTCGCCTGAAACCAGCAGAATCCCAGCCAGTTCAGCACCAGACCGCCCACTAGACTGAGGCACCAGATACCGGCGTGCGGCAGCTCTCCGAGAAACAGAACGGCACGCAGGCTTTCGACCGCCGGCGTGATCGGATTCAGCATGATCCAGAACCGAAACGCTTCCGGCACCGAGTTGAGCGGATAGAACACCGGGCTGAAGAACAGAAACACGTTGATCACAACGTTCAGTATAAGACCGATATCGCGCACGAACACGCCCACCGACGCCAACACCCAGGACACGCCCAGTGCCGTAAGACTGATCGGCAACAGCACGACCGGTGCCAGCAGAACCGTCAGCGGCGGCGAGCCGAGGATGGCGATGTAAAAGGCGATCATCATGCCGAGGCCGATCAGCGCATTAACCGAAGCGGTCGCCAGGCTGGTGAAGACCAGCGCCTCGAGCGGGAACACCAGCTTTTTGATGTAGGCCGTATTCTCCAGCATCAGCGACGGCGCCCGGGTGACCACCTCGGCGAAGAAGGTATAGATGATCAAGCCGGAGAACAGGAGAAGGGCGAAATTGCTCTTTATCTCCTCCGGTAATCGCCATTTAACCGGTAAGACGATGCCGAACACAAAGGTATAAAGGCCAAGCATCAGCAGCGGGGTTATGACCGTCCACAGTAATCCAAGCATCGATCCGCGGTACCGGGCGGAAAGCTGACGTTCGGTCAGCCTTCTGATCAGAACCCGGTTCCTCCAGGCCGACCAAAACACGACGAAGGGGTTGAGATTGGCTCGGAGGAAACGGTCTTGCGCGGTGTAGATCTGCAGATCAGACATTTGTTGGCGGGATAAGCCCATCGCCTTTCTTGGCCTTTCGAACGCCGGCGCAAGCTATCGCAGTTCTCCGGGGTTGGCTATAGGTCAGGCTAAGGCGCGGCTTGTCGATCGGGGGCACGGAGCGCTCCGTACCTTCCCCGTTCGATTCGGTTGTCCGCCATCCATCCGCAGGCTCGATGGGACACTCGACGACCCTGATGATCTTTGATACCTACGGCGATCTTTCCCCGTCGGAGAAGGAAGAATCAGGCGGCGATGGGGCAGTTCCAGGCTCGGCTGCTGGGGTAGTTTTGCGACAAGGCTGCTACATTTCATCGGACTTTGGTAGGGTCGTAGGAGGTTCGAAGCCTCCCGCCCCAGCGAGATTCTTTACAATGATCGCATCCCTACGGGTAACTGTCGATGAGCGTCGGGGGCGGCGCGGCCGCGGGCACTTGACGTTCACCACATGAACGCGGTACGGTCGACGTTGCGATTCGGAAAGGCAACCCGTGTGCGGGACCAGAGCCACCTACAAGAGACGGGCGATCCGGGCATTGTACTGAGCGTGCTCACGTCGATCGAGCGCGACAGCTCGATCACCCAGCGCAAGCTTGCCCGTGAGCTGGGGATTGCTCTTGGCCTTGCCAACACATATTTGCGGCGGTGCGTGCACAAGGGCTTGGTCAAGATGCGCCAGGTTCCGATCAACCGCTACGCCTATTACCTGACACCGCAAGGCTTTGCCGAGAAGAGTCGTCTGACGACCGATTATCTAGCCGTTTCGCTCGACTTTTTTCGTCGGGCACGGACCGACTGTGCCGCTGTGTTTCGCCAGGGCGAGGCCCGGGGTTGGCGGACCGTTGCTCTTTACGGTGCGGGCGACCTTGCCGAGATCGCGATCCTGAGCGCCGCTGAGACCGCGGTCGAAGTGCTCTGCGTCATCGATCCGGAGCAGCCGGGGCGGCGCTGCGGTGGTCTCCCGATCGTCCAGGACCTCGACGCGGCTCTCGTCCGCGCCGGTGCCCGAGGGCTTGACGGGATCGTCGTGACGGATACGCGCGCCCCGCAAGCCAACTTTGACAGCCTGCTGTCGGCGGCCGAGCTGAGCGGCCGGCGCCCCGGCTGCGTCGTCGCCCCGAGCCTGTTGCGGATCTCGCCGGTTTCTCTACGCGTGGTCGACGAGGCGGCGCCGTGATCCGCTGGTACGCCGTCTACACGCAGCCGCATGGCGAGACGAAGGCGCTCGAACACCTCTTGCGGCAAGGCTATTGCGCCTATCTGCCGCGCTATCGCAGGCGGGTCAGCCACGCGCGGCGCAGGCAGGTAGTGTTGCGGCCGCTCTTCCCGCGGTATCTCTTCGCCGGCATCGATCGCGCGTCGATGCGCTGGCGCCCGATCCTGTCGACGTTTGGCGTCGCCGACGTCGTCCGCGCCGGGGATGAGCCGGCCCCTGTGCCGAGCGAAATTGTCACCGCGATCCGGGAGCGGGAGGAGGCTGGAGGGTTCGACCGGCTTGATCGCCAGCAATCGCTGCGGCTCGGTGAGCTCGTGCGGGTGACCGCCGGCGCCTTCGAGGACATCGTCGGCCAGCTGGTCGAACTTCGCGACCAGGATCGAGTCGTAGTACTGCTCGAATTGCTCGGACGCGCGGTGCGGGCTCAGCTCCGCGCGGAGGCGGTGGAAGCAGCTTGACTGACTGGGCCGCGGGCGATCGCGGCATCGGCCTGTTGCAGTTCGCTCCGGTGACGCGCCTGTCACCCGGACTGCGGTAGCATGGGGAAAGGAAAGGCGATGGCACCGAAGCCGCAATCTCGGGCCGATGCGGAAGCGCAGCTCGGTAATCTTCTGCGGTACGAGAGACGCCATACCGAAGGACAGGCTCTGCCCAGCCGGTCACCATAGGAATCCCATGGGGGCCTCGACCTTGTTATAGCAATGATCACTTTTTTTTCCTCGGCCAAGCCTTTCCGCGGCTGGACGGCAATACAGCAGAGAAATGCCATCAATAGCTGGCTGCGGCTTGACCCCGAAGTCGAGGTGATGCTCTTCGGCACTGACGAGGGTGTCGCCGAGATTTGCGCGGAGTACAACCTTGTTCCGGTTCCCGACGTAGCTTGCACCGGGTTCGGCACGCCGCTGCTTAGCGACATGTACGCCAAGGCACAGAAATATAGCAAGTTTCCATTACTGTGCTATATTAATGCCGACATAATCCTACTCGAGGATTTTGCCGTCGCCGCGGAGATGTCGGCAAAACGCCAAGCCCCGTTTGTCATGACAGGACGCCGAATCGACGTTGATTTTTGCCAGGCACTCAATTTTGAAACGAATTGGAGGGCTGAGGTTCGCGCTGCGGCCGTGGAACGCGGCGTCCCGGGAGCAGAGGTCTGCCTAGATTATTTTCTGTTCCGGCGCGGGGCGATCCCGTCGATGCCGTGTTTTGCAATAGGGCGTCCTGCCTGGGACAATTGGCTGATCATGGACGCCCGCCGCCGCGGTATCGATTTAATCGATGCCAGCCGCATTGTCCGTCCGATACATCAGAACCATGACTACAGCCACGTACCGCTTGCCAAAGGCATCGTCTGGGAGGGGCCCGAGGCCGATCACAATCGCAACCTGGCTCTTGTGGATGCTCCAACATTTCAACCGCGT
>DATEQL010000673.1:0-2187 GCA_035272665.1 Allostellaceae bacterium | reverse complement strand
CGGCGGATCTCGTCGAGGCAGGCGACGGAGAGCTCGACCAGGTAATCCTGCGGCCGGAGATCGCGCCCGACCCAGGCGCTCGCGTCGTCGATGGGGATCATCTCCATCACTTGGTCCTCCCGAAAATACCCGCCCGAGGCTGTCGATGGGGACCGTTCTATCATAACCAGTCCCCGGGTTTCGACACGCGCCAAACCGCCAAGCGTAGCCGACACCGTAACTTGCCGCCACTCACCTTCCCGGGGGCCATCGACGCCGGCCACTATCCGCTATCCGCGGCTCGCGCTGCTGGGGCGATTTTGGCGAAGCTCGACCCGAAGCGCGACGGCGCTTCATTGATCTCTTGGTAGAACGGGCTGTGGCAGCTGAGGCACCATCAAGCTACTCGGCCTTGCCGTGGAAGGCGGGGCCTTCTTCGACGATATGGCGACGATGTCCCTCAAAAGGCCATCGGAGCAAGGGCACGGCTTTTGCTCCGCGCTAAACGACGCCGCTTTGTCTGAGATCAGCGATCTCGCCCGGCGATAGGCCGAGCCAGCCGCCATAGATGTCGGCGTTGTGCTGGCCGAGTTTGGGACTGGGTGCGGTCGCCACTCTGTCCGCGCCGTGAAAACGCAACGGCGATGTTGGGACGACGATGCGGCCGATCTCGTCGTGCTCGATCCATTCGAGCATGCCGCGCTCGTGCATGTGCGGGTCATGCATGACCTCGCCGACGTCGCGCACCGGGGCGCAGGGGATCCGATGCCGCTTGGTGATCGCGAACACCTCCATCTTGCCGAGGGTCTGCGTCCACGCGCCGACGAGAGCGTCGGTCTCGTCCATATGCGCGACGCGGTCGGCATTGGTCTTGAAACGCGGGTCGTTGCGCAGGTCCTCGCGGCCCATCGCGGCCAACAGATAATGCCAATGCTCCTCGACCGCGACGTTGATCGCGACATAGCCGTCATTGGTCGGGTAGACGCCGAGCGGCGAGCGCGCATGGCTGCGGTTGCCGGTACGCGGCGGAACGCTGCCCGACTGCCAATAGGCCTCGAGATGTGAGGTGAGGGTGGCGTAGGCGGCTTCTTGCATAGCGACTTCGACGAGCCGGCCCTTTCCGGTGCGCTCGCGCTCGAAGAGCGCCGTGGTCACCGCGGCGTAGAGGTGGATGCCGGAGAGAAAATCGACGACAGCGGGTCCGGCCTTGACCGGCGGGCCGTCGGGAAAGCCGGTCGTGCTGATCAGGCCCGAGACCGCTTGGATGGTCAGATCCATTGCCAGATTGTCGCGATCCGGCCCGCTCAGGCCATAGCCCGAGCCGGAGGCATAGACAAGGCGCGGATTGACTTGGCTCAGCTTGGCCCAGCCGACACCGAGCCGGTCCATTGTCCCCTGTGAGAAATTCTCGAGCAACACATCGGCGCGCCCGGCCATCTCGAACAGCAAGGCCCGGCCGCGTTCGTGCTTCAGATTGAGGGTGATCGCGCGTTTGTTCGAGTTGAGCATCGCGATCTGGAAGGTCGTACTTTTGCCCGGCAGGGCGCGCCGGCGCAAGGGCTCCCCCTGCGGTGGCTCGATCTTGATGACGTCGGCGCCGGCCTTCGCCATCAACAGCGTCGCGTAAGGCCCCTGAAAGACCTGGCCGAAATCAAGGACGACGATGCCGGCGAGCGGCAGGCTGGATGGCTCGGACATGCTGAAGTCCCCTAGACCGGTCATGAAATCACCGCACATTTGCCCGGGCGGAGCCGCATTCGAAGTAAACCACGTAATCCCGGTGAACGGATCGGGTGCCGGGAAGGGTCCCCTTTCACCGGCTCTTCACCTTTGATCGAAGGGCTCCGGCGGACCCGGTTCAGGGGTCCGCTCCCTCTCGTGCCAGGAAGCCGCGCGGCGTGAGTACATCGATGCCTACCATATCCCGATGAGCCAAAAGGTCGTTGTCGTTGGTGACGAGTGGCGCTTGCGCCGCGGCGCTCAGCGCTGCGAATTTCCGATCCTCCGGATCCGGGATGAGGGCGAAGCTCTCAGCATCGACGGGGCTCGTAAACTCGGTCTCGGGCTGGAAAAGATCAGCGACCCTCTCCCAGTCGAGGTGCGGAATTCGGCGCAGGATCATCTCGGTTTCCCGTCGGGTCGGCTCGTTCCAGATCAGCTGAAGGCGGCCCTCCCGCACGGCTGCGAGGATCTGCGCGGCGGCACTTC
>DATEQL010000672.1:0-3392 GCA_035272665.1 Allostellaceae bacterium | reverse complement strand
GATCGGTTTCGAGCAGGCGATGGATCGTCTTCGCCTCAAGCCCGGTGCTCTCCGACAGGCGTTTAGCGGCACGGCCGGTGGGGGCGCAGAGCGCGATTGCGGTGGTCTTTGCGAGAAGATCTTGAGGATAGAGTTGACGAGAGTCGTCTTACCGACGCCCGGGCCGCCGGTGATCACCAGCACATTGGAAACGAGAGCGACGCGAACAGCCTCGCCTTGGCTATCGGCGAGCGCCAGCTTCGTCCGCTGCTCGACCCAAGGGATGGCCTTGTCGGCATCGATCGCCGGCCAAGGCGGTCTTCCGATAGCGAGCGCCTTGAGCTTTTCGGCTATCTCCCGCTCGGCCCTGTAGAGCCCCACAAGGAAGACGCACCGGCGGCCCTCGAGGTCATCGGCGATTACGGCGCCTTCTCCGAGCTCGAGGCCCAGCGCTGTTTCGACGAGCTCTGCCGGCACTTCGAGCAGCGTCTGAGTGAGCGAGATCAGCTCTTCGGCCGGTAGCCCGCAATGCCCTTCGTCCATCGCTTCGGTGAGCGCGTACGCGATGCCGGCGCGCACGCGGATCAGCGCGGTCTTCTCGATGCCCAGCTTGGCTGCGATCTGATCGGCGGTGCGGAAGCCGATGCCACGGATGTCGCGGGCCAACCGATAAGGGTTCTCCGAGATGAGCTGGACGGCGTCGGCACCGTAGGTCTTGTAGATACGCACCGCGCGCGAGGTGCCGACGCCATTGCTGTGCAGGAACAGCATGATCTCCCGGATGACCTTCTGCTCGGCCCAACCGCCAACGATGCGCTCTGCCCGCTTCGGGCCGATCCCCGTCACCTCCCGCAGGCGGTCAGGCTCCTGCTCGATGATGTCGAACACGGCATCGCCGAAGGCGCGCACCAGTTTCTTTGCGTAGATCGGCCCGATGCCGCGGATCATGCCCGAGCCGAGATACTTCTCGATCCCCTCGGTCGTCGTCGGCGCCGTGGCCTTGAGGAATGAGGCTCTGAACTGGACGCCATGCGTGCGGCCGTTGATCCAGCTCCCGCTGGCTTGGACGAACTCGCCGGCCGCGATCATCGCCGCATGGCCGAGAACCGTGATCAAGTCGCGCTGGCCGCGGGCTTTGACGCGCAGCACGCAGAACCCGTTCTCTTCGTTGTGAAAAGTGACGCGCTCGACGAGCCCGGCTAGGACCTCGGTTGGCGTGCTCGCGCTCGGCGTTTTCTGCATGACGGTATGATGGAGATGAAGATCCCAGGGCGCCACCGGGATCGAGCGGTAACGGCGTATCAGGCGGCGCTCACGACCGGGTAAAGGTTCCGCAGATGCGAAGCGTAGCTCCACTCGACAGAATCAGCGCTGCTTCGGAATACTGAACCGACCCGGTGATGCTCTCGGCACCTGGGATGCAGCCCGACATTGGTTTCGGCGCCTGGGGAACGGTCAATATGCGGTGGCCGACGACCTCTCAGTAAGATTTATGTGGCCCACCAGACGCGCGCCGGGCTCACAGGCGTTGCGGGTCGATCGACAATGAAATCGGGACGTCGCTGCCGCGTCTCGAAACCCTTACCGTCGCTTCGACCCTATGCCGTCTGCTTTTTCTTGCGTTGTCGCGAGTGGCTGCCAGAATTCGCCGTGCCCCGCCCGGCGGCCCGCCGGGGCGAGCGCTTCACCGTAGGGCTCGCGGTCTCCTCTGCTTCGATCTCCCGCGCAGCACGGTGCCAATGTTCCTCATGCCTTCCGTGCAGTTGCTCCTCCGCCTCCCAAAGCGCATAAGCGCGCTCTTCGATCCGCCTTTGCTTTTCCGAATTCATCCACGCCCCCCACATTCTCCCGGTATAGCGGAACGGCCTAATCTTTGCCTGTTGCCGTTGCAAAATACGCGTCGCCCGCCTCGGGCAGCGGCTCGTCGACAGCACACTCTCGGCATGGACCGCCAGGCTTGCCCGTGCGGTTAGCGGATCTCGGCTTCGGCCGTTTGATTCATGCCATAACCTTCTTGATTGCGGCCGGCAACGTCTGGAGGGGTTTCGGGCCGGGTCCATTAGATCGGTCGCGTGGGGCGCCGGCCGTCTCGACCATCTGGTGGTAAGTGTGGCCGCGATTCCGCACTGAGGAGAACCGGAAATGAGGAAGACGATCGGCCCTGCATTTATAGCGGCGGCTTGCGCTGTGCTCGCGGCTTGCGCACAACCTGCACCGGTTCAGCCCCTCCCCCCGGGCCCGACACCTGACGAAGTGGCCGATTATGCCAGGGCGCAGGCGCAGTACCGCTCCGGGCTGGCGTCGGGTAACGGCGACGTCGTTGCGCAAGCCACGAACACGTTCTCGCTCATTGCCAGCGAGATTCTCTCCCGGCAGGACCCGAGCCTGTTCGACGCGCGGCTGGTCTGTGAGAGGTACCGGGTGAGCGGACCGCACGACGGCCGAGGCCTGCGATCGACTTACGAAACGCAATTTGTCCAGGACTGTCAGCGCGTCGACGGACGCTACAATCAGGAGACGACCGCCGTTCGGCGGGACCTGGAAGCGAGGATCGCGGCGGCCGACCGCGCGACCGTCGCTCAAGCTGGGGTAGGGCACCCTTAATAAGGCGCAGCGCGTGGGGCGCGGCCTGTTGCGCCAAAAATAGGGACTTTGGGCATGTATGGACGCGCCTCGGCATGCAAGCCCTATCTTCGGTCGCACCGGTCGATTCGGCTTTGGCCGTTGCCATCGATCCGGCCTGCAGTGACGATATGGCGGTCGCGAGTCCGGGTAGCCGCGTCTTCGGCCTCGTGTCGCGGATCTTTTTCGTTCGCCTAATCGCGTACGATCGGACAACTCTCGTCCCGCACCCAATCGGCGAAGCTGAGGTAATATACCCGGACATCGTCATAGCCGGCGCGCACCGCCGCGGCTGCAGCCAACGCCGCTCTCCCGCCGCCTTCGCAATGGGTGACGATATGATCGCTTGGGCCAAATCCGACGCGCTCCAGCTGCTTCGCAGCGCCGGTGCCGGACGAACGACGCCATTGTCCAGCAAATCGGTATGCGACAGATGCCGGGCGCCCGGGAGATGCCCACTGCGACCACGGTTGCGGGCGTCCTCTCCGGTGAACTCCGCGCGGGTGCAGCGAGCTCATCGTAGATGGGGGACCGAGGGTTCGAATCTCGCTTCCTCCAGCGGCGAGTCTGCGAACTTTTGGTTCCTAAGCGCGGATTCCGGGGGAAGATTTGATCCCGCATTCCCCGGTGCGACGCTAGGCTCGTCGGATGATCCGCGCCCGGACGATGCCATCCGCGACGCTCAACGGGGTGGCGCCGGTCGCGGCGGCGCAGCGCAGCACGTCGCGGGTAATGGCGCCGATGCGCGCGACCGAAGCGAGCACCGCGTCGGGCCGGTCGTCGATGGTTTC
>DATEQL010000671.1:0-4042 GCA_035272665.1 Allostellaceae bacterium | reverse complement strand
TTGGACGAGAACTCCTACCAGGCAGGGATCAAGGTGTCTGACGAGGAACTCGCCGAGCTGGCGATCGAACGCGACGAGTTTCATGGGGAGTGGAACTACAGATTGCGACCACGCGGCCATCCAACCACAACATGAAGTGTTCAAGTTATTTTCGCTAGGATCCTTAGCGGCGCAGCCGTCCGGGATCTGGTGATGCGGCGGCGCCGTCAGACGGGGCGCCACATCGCCTATGCCCAGCGCTCGGGTTCGGTTGTGGCGATCGTCGGCGAGGTCGAGATCGACCGCCGTACCGGCAAGGTGCGCGCGCGGAGATTCACCGGCACGCATGATCGCCGGCTGATCATCAACCCAGACGGGCTCAGGCGCTGCATCGAGGGCAATGTCGTCCAAGGCACCAGCCGCGCATTGTCGGAAGAGGTCGCTTTCGACCGAGCCAAAGGTCACCAGCGCCGATTGGCTCTCATACCCGATCCTCGACATCACCGAGGCGCCCGAGGCGGTCGATATCGTGCTGCTCAACCGCCCCGAATTGCCGCTGGCCGGTGCCGGCGCAAGCTCGATCCGCCGGTCGCCGCCGCCCTCGCCAACGCCGTCTTCGACGCGTCAGGCTTGTGCCTCCGCCGCGCGTCTTGACACCGGAGCGGCTCAAGCCGGCGCGGGCGTAGCCAGCCTCCACGCCGCGCGCGGGGAGTGTCCTTGTTGGAGGGAGAGGTACTCACTCAGCCGCCGAGGCCAGTGCGCGCATAGAGGTCGGCCAGGGCAACCC
Source organism: Allostellaceae bacterium (assembly GCA_035272665.1). Taxonomy (GTDB): domain Bacteria; phylum Pseudomonadota; class Alphaproteobacteria; order ATCC43930; family CGMCC-115725; genus AP-15. Next base: position 3,276 of record DATEQL010000671.1, on the reverse strand, counting down.
GAAAACCGATGCTCTCAAGCACGAGGTCGCCCTCGGTGATCGCTATCGGGCGATCCGGCCGCGCGCCCTGCGGCGAACGCCGAAGCAATTCGGCCGCAATCCGATCCGCGCGCAAAACCAAGATTTCTTGAACGCTCAGGATGCTCGTGTAAGCCCAGACATTGGTCCAGGTCTTCGCCTGGTTGCTGGGGGAAAGGATCTCGATCAACAGAACCGGATCGGGGAGTGTGGCTTGCCGAGCAGGTCACCGCCAAATCCGGAATCCGGATGTTATGCTCGGACAGAAGCCGAGGAACGATGCCGGGATTGGCAACCACCTCGCAACCGCTTGCCTTATCGCGCAGATGATTGCCGACCAGTCTGCCCAGTTCATTCTGAAGGAAGCCATGAATCGTGCTGGCCGGCGCCATCGCGCGCGGCTCGCCGTCGACGAGTTCATATCGGCGCCCGTCGTCCGAGTCCCATTTGAGGAACTCGTCGACGGTCATCCGAACCGGAATTTTGGCCAGCACACGGTGCTTATAGCACGGATCGTCCCTTCAGGATATCTCCCGTCGCCGTTACTCGACCCCGCGCGGCCTGGGTGGTTTGCGAGCCGGTTGAGTAGCGAAGCTGCGAAAGGGAGCGCGACACCCTCAGAGCACCATCGCATTGGGATGAAGGGTCAAGGACCAAAGCGTTTGGCTCGCAGTCGCCGATCTGCCGTTCATTTTGCCGATGACGTGGAACGGCAACCCCGGCAACGATCTCGTCGCTGAGGGCCAAGCGAAACCGAACTGCCCAGTGCGCTACAGGATCCTGGGCCAGTCGTCGCTGCGTTTCGACGTCCGGCTAAGGTCTTCGGCACGCTCGTCTACATCACCGACATCACCGAGGGGCCCGGGCGACCCCGGGAACCGGCTCGCGGAAGCCGCATTTCGCACGCGACGGATTCGCCCACGTGCCGGACCTGTCGGCTGACTGATGCCCAGCGGCGTCTAAAGGGCGCGCAGAAACGCGACCAGATCCTGCTTCTCCTGTGCCTCGAGCTTTGTACCGAGGATCAGGTTGAAGAATTCGACCGTGTCCTCCAGGGTCAGAAGACGCTCGTCGTGCATATAGGGTGGATTGTCCTTGACCCCGCGCAGTGCGAAAGTTTTGATCGGCCCATCCCCGACGGCCATCATGTTGTTGATCATCACCGGCTTGAAAAAGCGCTCGGTCTGGAGGTCGTGCATTAGATTGTCGGTGTAGAAGGGTGGCTGGTGGCAGGCGGCACACTGGCCTTTGCCCAGGAAGACTTGCTCACCACGCATTTCGGCTGGCGTCGCCTTGGCGGGATCGAGCTTGCCAAAGACGTCGAGCTTGGGTGCCGGCGGAAAGTTCAGCATCTCTTGAAAATCGGCCATGAAGTCGACCTGGCTGCCGCGCTCGAGCGGGTTCACACCCTTCTTCGTGGCGATCACGATATCGCCGTCGAAATAGGCCGTGCGCTGCTCGAATTCGGTGAAATCCTCGACCGTTTTCAAGGCTCGCTGCGACCCGAAGAGCCGCTGAATATTCAGGCCGCGCAGCGAAATCGTCTTGATGCGGTGGCGAAACTGCTGCGGGCGGGTATCGGGGGCGAGGTGCGTGGCACCATTTTGGTGCCCGTTGGAATGGCAGTCGAAGCAGGCCGCCCCCTGGCTGGCGACCTCGGTACGCCGATCTTCGGTCGCATTGAACTGCTGCTGCGGGAAAGGCGTCAACAGCAGCCGTAGGCCCTCCAGCTGCCTCGGCGTGAGAAGGCCATTGAACAGCTGGTAGTAGTTGGTCAGCGAGACGAGCTTGCCCTGCGAGACGTCGCCTAGCTCGGGGCGCGGGGTCAGATAGATGGCCGGAGGAAACTCGGCAAGAAAGTGGTCTGGCAGATCGAAATCTATGTCGAAACGGGTCAGGGCGCGCCCGTCCTGCTGCTTGATCGCGTCGATCACGAAGTGCGGAAACACAAAGCCGCCCTCCTGGTGCTTGGGGTGCGGCAAAGGATAGAACCCTTTCGGAAATAGGTTCTGCTCGCGGATCTGGTCCGGGCTCGTTGCCGCCAGCCTCTCCCAGGTCACCCCGGCGGGCAATTTGACGCGCACACCTTCTTGCAGCGGTTTTCCTCGATCCATCGTGACACCCTGGGCGGGGTGGTCGCCCAAGTCGTAGCGCTCGTTGAGCAGAGCGTTGTGTTCCTGCTCGACGCTCGGCTTGGCTGCCGACAAGCGTGCCATCAGCGACGCAAACGACTCGGTGATGTCCACCGGCATATAGCTCGACTGGCCGCGCTCGCCCTGCTGGGCTTCGGCGTACCCAAGGGCTAGGATCAAACCTGTCACGGCCAGGATGATCAAACGCTTGGCGTTCTTTGGTCGAGGCATGGGGCTGCTCCTCTCGCGTTGGCTGGCGCTATCACCGCCCGAAGGCGATCCGGCCGGACGTATCAGTTAACGCCGATCCTCGCATATTTTGACAGGGACCGGTAAGAATTACAGGGTTCGGGTGACGTCTCGGAGATGTGGTCGTAGGCGCCGCCCGCGTGCCGAGTCTGTCGCCGGAGATCGTGCACGGGATCCGGGGTCGGCGAGAGCCGAAGCGAGCGGCGCTAAGGTGGCCGGTTGCGATGAGCGCGGCTGTATACCGGTAACTAAACCAACTTCACCAGTGCCGCATTTCAGCGCGGCATGCGGTTCGTTCCCGTCGAATTGGAAGCAAATTTGCGGGAATGTGAAACACCTCACACCTCTCTGCTGCATCGGCGGTGTTCCATCCTCCGCGAACTCAAGCCATCGGTTTTGTTCTCTCCCGATGATGCGGAGGAAATGATGTATCGAAGCGCGTCTCTCGCCCGAGAGTCCAGTGACGACTTTACCCTAGTGATGACGTTTGCACTATTGGGATTGGCCATCTCTTTGCTGGCGATCGGAAAGGCAGGTTTTATTGATGTGGAATATATGGCCGAGCTACTCCTGTTATTTTAAAGCGTAGTTCCTTCTCGGAGGATAGAGGGAGCATTACGCATGCCGACTCGATTTCCCAGCCGTTTTCAACCTGACGGCTTCGTGCTCGCGCTGATCGGCACGGTCGCGGTCGCGACCCTCTTGCCGTGTCAGGGAACGAGCGCCGTGATTTTTCACGCGCTCGGGTCGCTTGCCGTCGCCTCATTGTTCTTCCTGCAGGGAGCGCGGCTTTCCCGCGCGGCTCTGGTCGCGGGAGCGGAGCATTGGCGACTGCATGCAGCAATAACCTCCGCGACTTTCGTATTGTTTCCGCTGC
>DATEQL010000670.1:0-10335 GCA_035272665.1 Allostellaceae bacterium | reverse complement strand
TCCCGACTGACATAGTGGTTGTCGAATTCTTCGTCCGGGATCGAGATGGTCAACCCGACGTTGAGCCCCTTCGCCTCGGAAGCGCCGCGGTTCGCTGCCTCCATGATGCCGGGACCGCCGCCGGTGCAGACAACAAAGCGCCGTTCCTCGCGGTCGAGTTTCTTCGACCAGACCGTCAAACGCCGGGCGAGCTCGCGCGCCGCTTCGTAGTAGATCGAGAGCCGGATGGCCATTTGCGCGGCCTCGATGCCTTGTCCCGCCCGCTCCGCCTCGGCCAGCGCTGCCTTTGCAGCCTCCTCCGAGCGCAACCGAGCCGACCCCATGAAGACGATGGTGTCCTGGACATTATGGCGCTGGAAGCGGTGTAGCGGCTCCAGGTACTCCGCAAGGATGCGTAAGGCGCGCGCATCCTTGCTCTCCAGGAAACGCGTATCCTGATAGGCCTTGAGTTGGCGATGGCCTGGCTTTCCGGGCTTATCCAATCTGCACCTCAATTTTATCCGGTTGTCGTCCTTCATGATCAATAAGTGCTGGACTCATCGATGGCAGGTGGCATCGTCTTGCTCCTTGTTTATGGACTCTCCGTCGTTGGCCATGTATAGTTTCGTTTGTTGGGTAAAGCTCGTCCTTCGGCTTTTGAGCGCCCGGCATCTTCAAGAGCAAGGCACATGACCTTTCGAGTTTATGCGACGGGTGGGCCATACGCGCCCAAAACTGAGGAAGAATTTCTCGCCCGGAAATCGATACTGATTGCCCGCGGGGCGGTGGATCTCGATGATGCCCTCGCGTTCGCCCGAGACTTTATCGCCGCTGGGCAAAAGCTTTGGGAAATTGAATGCCCAGACCGCACCAGTATTGGCAGGGACAAGGTGTTTCGCCTTGTAAGACAGCGAGCGAGCGCGCTGATCGGCCGACCGAGAGTCCTCTAGCTGGCTCCGAGGATGAGCGGATGATCCGCTCGCACCGAACATGACGCGCGGGCGGAGCCTGCAAACCGCTTTGAACCGCCGTCACTGTGACGGGGTTTGGGTAAACTGTCACCGTGATCGCAGGCGGTCGTTGATAGGAGGCCGCGATGGGCCAGAGTGGGCTTCAAGAGATCCCGATCGATCAGTGCGATGTCCAAGATAAAAACGGCCTCAGGAGGCACCGCGAACTACGCAAGAAGTGGCTCGCATGGCTCCAGGCTGATCCGAACCATCCAATCTGGTCACAGATGTTCAAAATGGTTACCAACGACCTCGCGGTTCGCACTCTCGCCGCTGCGGCGGAGAACGACCCGCAGAGTCCCCTCCACAACCCACTGCTCGTAAGAACCATTCTCGAGGGTCACCAAGACGCACAGATTCTCGGGATTCGGCGCTTGTGGGACAACGGGGGCCGCGTAATCTCCCTACGTCGCCTGCTCAACGATATCAAGGCCAGTTTGGACGTTTTTACTCGGGAGATTTACATCTCAGATAGCGGGCGGCCTTACAATCCACCCCCTGCGGCCGTGATCGCATCCATGGCCGGGCCAGGATTCGTCTCGCCAAGCTCGCCCATACTTAGCCCGTTGCTGACGGAAAAGGCACAGCAGCGGTTTGATCGGCTTTCGAAGATCCCGGCAGAGCGACGCGCTCGCACGGATCGAGTCCCGAAAAGCCCTATTGATCACCTTGAGACGCATATCGCCGTGAGCGGAGCAGAGGCGAAGGGTTGGCGGGACCTGGATGCTACGTTCGCCGGAGCTTGGGGCTAAGGCAGCCCGCTTCGAACACCTGCTTCACCTGCACGACCCCTTACTAGGCCAAATCGCCACGACTTTGGCCCAAGAGGTCGAAGGCGGCTTTGCGGACAGGATCCTGGTCGAAAGCCTGGGCACGGCCCTGTGTATCCGCCTCGCCAGGCGTTTTGTCGGGCATCTCCCGCTGCCGACCAGCAAGGGTCTTTCGCCGGAACGGCTGCAGCGCGTGCGCGACTATGTCGAGGCGCATCTCGACGACGCCCTCTCGCTCACTGTGCTCGCCGACATCGCTTGCCTCAGCCCCTACCACTTCAGCCGCTCATTCAAACAGGCGGTCGGCGTCGGTCCCCAGCGCTATGTCATGCAACGGCGGATCGAGCGGGCAAAAACCCTGATGCGGCGGACCACTCAGCCATTAGCCTCGATCGCGCTGGAAGTCGGCTTTGCCGACCAGAGCCATCTGACAGCGATTTTCCGCCGCGAGATCGGGATGACCCCCGGACGGTTCCGCGCTGCTCTGGCCTGAACCCGACGGGTATTTTGGCAACCCGCTGCAGACAATATTAGCGCAAGAATTTCATATAACCCCGCAACGATCTGCGATCACGCCCCGCGACGGATGGCTATCGTTTTGATGTTGAGGGCGCGAAGCCTTTCACGATGGCGGGAAGGTGTCCATGACGGAACGACGTGAGAAACCGGCGCAGTCAAAACCACGGCCGCGCAATCTCCACGGCTATTTAACCAGAACTGCAAAGACATGCTTAATCGTTCTTGCCATAGTGGCAGCAGGAACGGCAAGCACATCGGTTGCCTACGCCGATGAAGCGCAAGCCCGAAGCTTGTTGAAAGCCATGTCTGACTATCTCGCGGCGCAGAAGGCTATATCGTTCGATTATGACACCAACCTCGAAATCGTCTCCACACAGCAGCAGAAAGTGGGGTTGGCAAGTTCCGGTACTGTGACTCTTAATCGCCCTGATAAGCTTCACGCGACGCGCACGGGCGGATTTGCAAATGTCGACATGGTATTTGATGGAAAAACGCTGACCCTGCTCGGTAAGAACGCAAACCTCTATGCTCAGGTCGAAGCGCCGGGCACGATCGATCAATTAGTCGACGTGTTGCGGGACAAGTACCACAGGCCGGTCCCAGCCGCCGATTTGCTGATGTCGGATCCTTATAAAGAGCTGATGCCGCTGGTTAATGATGCGAAGGATCTCGGAAGCGGCGTGATCCGCGGCGTCGAGTGCGATCACCTTGCCTTTCGCACGAAAGACGTCGATTGGCAGATCTGGATCGCGCAAGGAGCCCAGCCCTATCCCTGCCGCTATGTCATCACGACTAAGAAGGTTACAGGATGGCCGCAATACACTCTCGATGTCAGGAGAAGCACGCCGATGGCGAGAACGATTAAAACGTGGTGGCTGCTCGTCGGTCTAGCGTTCGTCATCCTTTCTGGTCAAGCGAGCGCTCAGGTCGATGTGCCTGACACCTGGGGCGGCGACCTTCTGTCCCGGCCTCGCCTCACGGGCGACTGGGGCGGGTGGCGGGACGAACTCGGAAAGAAGGGGATTGTGTTCGATGTCGATCTGCTGATGACCCCACAGGTCGTCACCAGCGGCGGCCGCAGCACCGGCGGCAGTTTCTGGGGCAACGCCGATTACACGCTCAATGTGGACACCCAGAAGCTGGGCCTTTGGCCGGGCGGGTTCTTTAAGGTCGAGGCTGATACCGGGTTCGGCAGCAATGTGTTTCAGAACGCCGGCACAATTGTGCCGGTAAACACTGCCGCCCTGCTGCCCGCGCCTAACGATAACCGCGCTGACAAACGCGACGCTTACCCAGTTCCTCAGCCCCCAATTCGGTGTGATCGCCGGCAAGATCAACACGTTAGACTTGGGGGCAACCGAGTTTTACGGCGACTACCGCACCCAGTTTCTAAACGCCGCATTCAACTTTCCGATGACCGTCCAACAGGTCCCGCTGTCGACATTTGGCGGGGGTGTCCTCGTCCTGCCGCGAGATGACATCGTTTTGTCGGGTCTGGCGCTCGGCCCGAACGGCGCGCCGATCAGTAACGATGTGAGCCCAAGCCTTCAACGGCGTGATGATCGTCGGCAACGGCGCGCTGACTATCAAGCCGTTCGGGCTGGTCGGTCACCAGAGCCTCGGCTTTACGTGGAACAACGCGGAGCGGTTTTCGCTCGACCAAAACCCCTCCAACATCGTTAGTCTGCTGTTGACCCAGCAGTTTCCCCGTTTGGCAAACCCCGGACCGGTTCTGGAGCAAATCCTCGCAAACTCGTTCCCGAGCCTGCTGGTTCCGACCCAGCCCGCAAACCACGAGGACCGCAGCTGGACGATCAGCTATGCCTTCGATCAGTATTTCTGGCAGCCCGACGGCGATCCCAAGCACGGGGTCGGTGTCTTTTTCGGGTTCGGGGCTTCCGACGGGAACCCGAACCCCGTTCAATACGCCTTCCTCGCCGGCATCGGCGGCAAAGGCGTGGTGCCGGGCCGCCCCGACGACAGCTTCGGCTTAGGCCTCGCCCGGACCCAGTTCAGCGACAGTTTTCTCCCCTTTCTGCGCCAGCAGTTCAACCTAGGCCTGCAACGCGAGGATGCGATCGAGATGTACTACAACGCGACGATTACGTCGTGGATGAACCTTACTACCGATTTGCAGATCGTCGATTCAGGTCTCAATAGAGCCCTCAGCCTGACGACGCCCCGGCAACTCACCGGCATCGACACCGGCGTCCTGCTCGGCACCCGCCTTCGCGTTCGGTTCTAGGCGGTTGCCAGCATAAGCGTCGCGCCGCCGCCGGCGCGTCAATGGCTTATAAGCAAAGCGGATCAAGTGGAGGACACGAAGTATGGCAAGGTTCGGCGACTGGCGGCATCTGCGGCAGACTCTTTTGGCTACCCTGGCTCTGCTGCTGGGCAGTTGCCAAACTGCGTTCGTGCCGACAAACGAGCCGCTGCCGCAGGACGCCCAGGGGATGCCGGTATACAGCGGTGGCTATTCGCTACTGCCGATGCTGCAACGGCCGCAGGGCGAGATCGTGTTCATCATGGCATTTTCCGGCGGCGGCAAGCGTTCCGCCGCCTTCGCCCACGGCGTGCTGCGCGGCTTGCGGCAGATCCCGGTTGTCGAAGGAGGGCAAACCCGCTCATTGCTGGACGAGCTCGATTACATCGCCTCCGTCTCAGGCGGCAGCTTTCCGGCGATGCATTACGGGCTCTACCACGACAAGAGCTTTGAGACCTTTCCCAGCGAGTTTCTGAAGGTGGATATCAACGCGTATGTCTATGGCACCTATCTGCTGCCGTGGAATTGGGAGTGGCCGGTCAACCCCTATTACGGCACCAATGATCGGATGGCAGAGGTCTATGACCGGCTGATGTTTCATGGCGCCACCTATGCCGACCTGCTCCGCCAGGGCTTGCCGGTCATCTCGGTTGACGCCACCGACATCGCCAATGGCATCCCGTTCTCATTCACCCAACCCTATTTCGACCTGATCTGCTCCGACCTCTCGAGCTTTCCGGTGGCGCGCGCGGTCGCGGCCAGCAATGGCTTTCCGGTATTATTTACGCCGATCACTCTGACCAGCCACACACCGGATTGCCGCGGCGTTCGGCCGCCGACCGCGGCGCCGGCGGAGTGGACCGATACGCCCGACGAACTGTCCCGTCGCGCCCTGTTGGCGAGGACCGCGAACCGCTTTCTCGACCCGGAGCGCACCAAATACGTCCACCTGCTCGACGGCGGCATCTCGGACAATCTCGCTCTGCGGGGCGTTACGAACGGCGCTATAGCGCTCGACGAGAATAGCGAGACCTTTCGCCGGGTCGCGCTTAAGGCGCGCCGGGTTCTGGTCCTGAGCGTCGACGGGCAGTCGGCGAGCGATCCATCGTTATCGAAGCAACGGGTTGTAACTGGTCTCGGCCAGATCTTCGGTGCGGTTTCCGGCACCCAGATCGATGCCCACAATTTCGAAACCTTGAACCTGACCGCCAGCGAGCTGCATCAATTGGTTGAAAGCTTGCAGAAAGCCCGTTGCGCCCAGGCGCGGGTCATCGAGGGGCATGATTGCGCCGATGTGCGCGGCGCGCTCGTACATATATCGCTGGCGAGCATTCCCGATCCACAGGAACGCCAACGTCTGCAAGCGATCCCGACAGGCCTGACGATCCCCCGACGAGGATGTCGATCTGCTCGTCAGCGCGGGCGAGAGCCTCGTTCAGCGCAACGATGCGATCCGGCGGCTGATTTCGGATCTCGACGCCCCGGCCGTCGCCGTCACGGCGCAGGCAAGGCCGCGATGGGGACCAAGATGAACCATTTCGCCCCGGGCTGCGCGGCCTGGAGCCCGTTTGCGCCGCCGGCGCCGCAACTCAGCTAGGGGTGTTTGCTATATAATTCCGATTACAGAGAAAAAAGCGGAAGCGTCACTGAGGGGTGAGGGCGTGTCCCCGCGCGAACGATCATCGGTTTGGTTGCGTCGGTCGCCGTCACGATGACCCCGCCCCCGCCCGCAGCACATGCCGGGCGATGCTCCAGCGATGCACCTCGGAGGGGCCGTCATAGATGCCGAACGGGCGGACCTCGAGGAAGAGGCGCGCGACGATCGTGTCGTCGGCGATGCCGAGCCCCACCCAATATCTGCATGTGGCGGTCGGCGACCCGCCAGATCGCCTCCGAGCAGATGACCTTGGCCATGCTCGACTCGTGCGTGCCGCGCTCGCCCTGGTCGAGCACCCAGGCCGCGTGCCAGATTACCAGCCGGCTCTGATTGGATGTCCATCTCGTTGTCGGCGAGCATGAACCCGACCCCCTCATGCTCGCCGATCGGCTTGCCGAAGGCGGTGCACCGCCGCGCGTAATCGGCGGCGATGTCGTGGGCACGGCCTGCCGCGCCGAGCCAGCGCATGCAATGGGTCAGGCGCGCTGGGGCGAAGCGCGCCTGGGCATGGCGAAAGCCGGCGCCGACGCGCCCCCAGCACGGCGCTCTCCGGCACCCGCAACCCGGCGACGACCGCCGGCCATGAAGGTGTTCAAGGTGTCGAGCACCCGTTCGATGTAAATCCCCAGCGCATTCATCGGCGACAGGAACATCGTCGCGCCATGCGGTCCCATGACGAATTCGGCGCCGTCGCGCGCGCAGCATGGACGGGTCGGACCCAGCGCCGGATGCGGGCTCGGTCATCATGAAGCACGAGCGGATTTCGCGACGGCGAGCGGGCGCAGCCACTCTTCCTTCTGGCGCTGCTCGGCGCCTGTTCGAGGAGGTGCATGTTGGCCTCGTCCGGAGCGAAGCAGTTGAACCGGCCGAGCGGCGAATATCCGGCTGCCTCGAAGACGACCGCCTTTGCCCGGTGATCGAGCCCGAAGCCGCCCCACTCGCGGCCGACATGCGGGCTGAGCAGGCCCGCCCGGCGCCCGAGCCCGACGAGTTCGCGCCGCAATTCCTCGGCCGGCCCGTGCGCCGTCTGCCTCGTGTTGTTCTCATAGGGCAGGATCTGCTCGCGCACGAAGCGCTCGGTGCGCTCCTTCAGCTCGGCGAGATCGTCGGGCAGCGTAAAATCCATCGGTGACTCCGGGGCGGAGCGGGCCCTGCCCAGCCGTGCGTTTCGGGGATTCCGCGGCGAAACGTCAAGGCCACGTCAAAATCGTGCCAATTTAGCACATAATTATTGACATTTTCGGTAATACTTGGTAGTTTAACTAATCCTAACGGTGCGAATTAAGAGCCTCGCTGCATTCGACGCGATGTTGTTATTTGCACAAGATTATTTAAAGGAGTTCGGCATAGATGGTTAATTTTACCGGGCCTCGGTCGTCGGGATACCGATCGAAAGCGACGCGTGCGGGCGCCGGCTTAGGGGCTGGGCTGTTCGGCGCGAGATCACCGGAGAGGCCGATGCGACGGTCCGATGATGATCAAGCCTGCATACGATCCGCCGTGCGGCGGCGGCGCCGAATGCTGGGCCTGACCCAGGAGGCGGCAGCGCGCGTCCTCGGCATGTCGCGGCTGAGCTATCACCGGATCGAGACTGGCGCGCGGCGCATTCATTTCGCCGAGCTCGCGGCGATTTGCGCGGCGTTCAATTGCCACATCGGCGAGCTGGTACAAGACGGGCAGCTCGCCAACGCCTTCACCTATGCGGCAAAGGCGATCCTCGGTGAGACGCCGTGAGAACGAGCCTGCGGTTGGTTCGCACCTCCCGTTCCTCTACCGCAAATTCCCCTGCCAATCCGCTGCCGAGCGCTCAAAATTCCGGTGTCGGCAGACTCGGTCAAAACTCTCCAAGTCATTGATTACGATATATTTATGACATCGTAGAGGCACTTTTCGAGGACTGAAAAGCTTTTTTTTCCCTGCCGTCAGGGGAAATGCGGAGAGGTCAACCATGCCCCAACTCTCCGCGCGTCCGAACGCTGCGTGTCCGCCCGCCGATGGCGCTTCGGCTCGCGCGGCGATAAGCTGCCTCGATCAATCGCTCCGGATCGGAGGAACAGGCGATGGAAAACCGGAACCGACAGGTCCTGCTGAAACGGCGGCCAACCGGGTCGCCGACATTGGCGGATTTCGCGATTACCGACGCGCCGCTGCCCGACCCGGCCGAGGGCGAGGCGCTGGTGCGCGGGATCTATCTCTCGCTCGACCCCTATATGCGTGGCCGCATCAGCGGTGTGCGGTCTTATGCCCGGCCGGTTGAGGTGGGCGCCGTCATGGAAGGCGGGGTCGTCGGCGAGGTCGTGCGCTCGCGCGACCCGGCCTTCCGCGAGGGCGACTATGTTCTGGGCGGCTATGGCTGGCAGCTCTATAGCGCGGTTCCCGGCAAAGCCCTCCTCAAGCTCGATGCGGCCGAGGCGCCGCTCTCGACCGCACTCGGCGTGCTCGGCATGCCGGGGCTCACTGCCTATGTCGGGTTGAGCGAGATCGGCCGGCCGCAACGCGGCGAGACCGTGGTGATCTCGGCGGCCTCGGGTGCCGTGGGGGCGGTCGCGGGCCAGCTCGCCAAACGCGCCGGTACGCGTGTCGTGGGTGTCGCCGGCGGCACCGATAAATGCCGCTATGTCGAGGCCGAGCTCGGCTTCGACGCGTGCATCGATCATCGTTCGGCGGACCTCGGCGCGGCACTCGATCGGGCCTGTCCCAAAGGGATCGACGTCTATTGGGAGAATGTCGGCGGGCCGGTCCAGCAGGCGGTGTTCCCGCGGCTCAACGATTTCGGCCGCATGGTCATGTGCGGCATGGTCTCGGAATACAATGATCTAGAACCGCGGCCGGGTCCCAATCTGGTGTCGGCGGTGCGCCGGCGGTTGCGCATCCAGGGGTTCATCGTCAGCGATCAGTGGCAGCGGTTCGGCGAATATCGCGCGATGGCCGCACCGCTCTTGAAAAGCGGCGAGCTCAAATATCGCGAAGACATCGTCGACGGGCTCGATCGGGCGCCCGAAGCTTTTATCGGGCTTCTTCAAGGCCGCAATTTCGGCAAGCTCGTCGTCAGGCTCGGGGACGATCCGACGCGCAGGGCTTGAGCGCGGAACCGGGGAGGCAGCGATGCGCCGGATCTCGACCCTAGCGATGGTATTGGCCTGCGGGGCTTGTCAGCCCTTGCCTGATGCAACTGTCGCCGCGCCGGAGGGCGGCCAACCCCAGCCGGCGCCAACCGCCAGCACACAACCGCCCGCGCCGCCGCCCTGCTCCAGCTACACCGTCCCGGTGACTGTCGGTGGCCAGCAGGTGCAAGCTGCCGTCGAAGCCTGCCAGCAGGCCGATGGAAGCTGGCGGATCACGCAGACCACCCCGGGATTGCCGCCCCAGGTCTATGAGGTCCCGCCGCCGGCGTATTCCCCCTACCCCTCTTCCTATCCTTATTCCGACTTCTCTTCTTATTGGGATTGGGCCGGGGCTCCTTATTGGGGTTGGTGGGGCTCTCCTTGGTTTTTCGGCCTCGCGCCGTCGATCGTCGTTGTACAGCGGTTCAACCATTTCCACCATGGGTTCGGTCATGGCTTCGCGCATGGCTTCGGCCATGGTTTCGCCGCTGCCCATGGAGGCGGCATGGGCGGTGCCCACGGTGGCGGCATGGCCGGGGGGCACCATTAGCTGGGGGACGAGACGATGAGCGTGCAATCGATCGGGATGCCGGTACGACGAGAGGAGGATCTGCGCCTCCTCAAAGGCAAGGGCCGCTATGTCGACGACGTCAGGGAGCCGAATGGAGCGCACGGCTATGTCCTGCGTTCGCCCCACGCGCACGCGCGCATCGCGGCGCTCGATGTCGGGCGCGCGCGGTCGGCCGCCGGTGTGCTGTGCGTCTTGACGGGCGCAGATCTCGCCCGGCGCGGCCTCGGCACCTTGATGCCGGCTGTCCGCCGCCGGCGGCGGAACGGATCGCCGGCCTTCGTGTGCCCGCAGCCGCTGCTCGCAGGTGACCGCGTCCGCTACGTCGGGGACCCGGTCGCGTTCATCGTCGCCGAGAGCGTGCACCAAGCCAAGGATGCCGCCGAGCTGATCGCGATCGATTACGAGCCGCTGCCCGCGGTCATCGGCGCCGAAGCCGCACTGGTACCCGGAGCACCGGCGGTA
>DATEQL010000669.1:0-4088 GCA_035272665.1 Allostellaceae bacterium | reverse complement strand
ATTGCGAGCAGCAGCGGCACCACGACCGCGACGACCTCGCCGACGGTTATGACGGTCGGCCAGGCGTAGCCGGTCCAAAAGCTAGCCATGCACGCCCGCCATTAGGCTCCTCTGGCGCGGCGGGCCCTGGTGCCGTCGCGCGAAATAGATCTCGCTGCACTGCGCCATCGTCGCACTGGCGCGGCTGATCGGGTCGGTCCGGTAGAAGTCCGTAATCGGGTAGACGAACGGGGTCGGATCGACCGGCCCCGACTCGCCAAAGGCTTCCCAGGACGCCCGCGTGACCCGGTCGGTCTCCGCGAGGATCGGATAAGCTTGCCACATGCGGCGGCGCAACTCGCGCAGGCTGTCGAAGGGAAGGGGATGGCCGACGGCGCCGGACAAAGCGCGGAGAATTCTCCAATCCTCGCGCGCTTCGCCGGGCGGGAACACAGCGCGGCGCGCCAGCTGTACGCGTCCCTCGGTATTGACGTAGGTGCCGTCTTTCTCGGTGTAGGCAGCCCCCGGCAGGACGACATCCGCGCGCTGCGCGCCGCGGTCGCCATGATGTCCTTGATAAATCGCAAAAGTCCCGCCGAGATCGCCGGTGTCGATCGCATCCGCGCCGAGCAGGTATAGAAGCTCCACATCACCCGATCTGCAGCCGGCGAGGATCCCGCCAACGTCGCGCCCGCCCGGTCCCGGCACAAAGCCAAGATCGAGCCCGCCGACACGGGCCGCCGCATGATGCAGCACGTTGAACCCGTTCCAGTCGTCGCGGCAGAGCCCGCAGCCTTCGGCGATCCCGCGGGCCATCGCCAGCACTCGAACGCCATCTGGCCGGGCGAGCGCCCCCTGGCCGAGGACGATCATTGGGTTCTTCGCATCGCGCAGCCTCGCCGCCCAGGGATGGTCGCCACTCGCCAGCGCGCTCAGCGTGTCGCCGCCTGCGCCCAGCATCTCGACCGGAAAGGTCAGATCGACGGCCGGACCGATCGCAGCGACGCGCAAGCCCCCCTGAAGATGCCGCTTGCGCAGCCGCGCGTTGACCAGCGGCGCTTCCCAGCGCGGGTTGGTGCCGACGAGCAGACAGGCGTCCGCCTTCTCGATGCCGGCGATCGTCGTGTTGAACAGGTATCCGGCGCGGCAGCGCGGATCGATCTTGGCTCCGTCTTGACGACAGTCCAGGCTCGTTGCTCCAAGCCCGGTCAGGAGCTCCTTTAGCGCGAACATCGACTCGGCATCGCACAAATCGCCGGCAATCGCGGCGATGCGCTCCCCCGGGACGCCCTTCAGCCGATCTGCGACGAGATCGAGAGCCTCGCGCCATTCGGCCTCGTGTAGTTGGCCGTCGCGGCGGATGTATGGACGATCAAGCCGCTTATGGACCAACCCGTCGACCGCGAAACGAGTCTTGTCGGAAATCCACTCCTCGTTCACCGCCTCGTTGAGGCGAGGCAGCACCCGCAGTACTTGCAGTCCGCGGGAATCGATCCGGATACTGCTGCCGACCGCGTCGAGGACATCGACGGACTCGGTCTTCTGAAGCTCCCACGGCCTGGCGACAAAAGCGTAAGGCTTCGAAGTCAACGCGCCCACCGGGCACAAATCGATGATGTTGGCCGACAGCTCGGAACTCAGCGCCCGCTCGATATACGTGCCGATCTCCATATCCTCGCCGCGCCCGGTGGCGCCGAGCTCCTCGACCCCGGCGATCTCGGTCAAAAACCGGATGCACCGCGTACAATGGATGCAGCGATTCATGCTGGTCTCGACCAACGGACCGAAATCCTTGTGGGGGACGGCGCGCTTGTTCTCCTCGAACCGGCTGCGGTCGAAACCGTAGGCCATCGCCTGGTCCTGCAGATCGCACTCGCCCCCCTGGTCGCAAATCGGACAGTCGAGCGGGTGATTGATCAGCAGGAACTCCATCACCCCCTTTTGCGCCTTGATCGCCTTGGCCGATTTCGTATGGACCACCATCCCGTCAGTCGCGGGCATCGCACAGGAAGCAATCGGCTTCGGCGACTTCTCGACCTCAACCAGGCACATCCGGCAATTCCCGGCGATCGCCAGACGCTCGTGGTAGCAAAAATGCGCGACCTCGATCCCAGCGTGCTCGCAGGCCTGAAAGATCGTGCTGCCCACCGGCACCTCGACCTCGTGTCCGTCGATCGTCAGCTTTGGCATAGTCAGGCCGCCTGCCTCTGCCGCGCCGCAGATTGACGATATTCGGCTATCCGTCGCTCCATCTCCGGGCGGAAATGACGGATCAGCCCCTGTACCGGCCACGCGGCGCCGTCTGCCAGCGCGCAGATCGTATGACCCTCGATCTCGTAAGAAACGTCGAGCAGCATGTCCACCTCTGCTACCGAGGCGTTGCCCTCGACCATGCGCTCCATGACCCGCCATACCCACCCGAGACCCTCGCGGCACGGGGTGCACTGGCCGCAGCTCTCATGCTTGTAGAATTTCGACAGCCGCGCGATCGCCTTCACGATGTCCGTCGATTTATCCATCACGATGACCGCCGCCGTGCCGAGTCCACTCTTGACGGCGACGAGGCTGTCGAAATCCATCAGCACCGTCTCGCAGATCGACTTCGGTATTACCGGTACCGACGAGCCGCCCGGAATGACCGCGAGGAGGTTGTCCCAGCCGCCGCGTACCCCGCCCGCGTGCCGCTCGATCAGCTCGCGCAGCGGGATGCTCATCGCCTCCTCGACATTGCAGGGCGTGTTCACATGGCCCGACAGACAGTAGATCTTAGTGCCGGTATTCCTCGGCCGGCCAATCCCGGCAAACCACGCGGCACCGCGCCGCAGGATCTCCGGAACCACGGCGATTGTCTCGACGTTGTTGACGGTGCTCGGGCAGCCATAGAGCCCGACCTGGGCTGGAAAGGGCGGCTTCAGCCGAGGCTGGCCCTTGCGTCCTTCGAGACTTTCGAGAAGGCCGGTCTCTTCGCCACAGATATAGGCACCGGCCCCGCGGTGCAGGTAGAGGTTGAAGGGATAGCCGGAGCCGCACGCATCCTTGCCGATCAGACCGCCGTCATAGGTTTCGTCGATCGCGGCTTGCAGACGCTGTGCCTCGTTATAGAACTCGCCCCGGATATAGATGTAGCAATCGTGGACTCCCATCCCCGCCGAGGCCAGCAGGCACCCCTCGACGAGCTTGTGCGGCTCGTTGCGCAGGATGTCGCGGTCCTTGCAGGTGCCCGGCTCGCTTTCATCGGCATTGACGCAGAGATAGGTCGGATGGTCGCTCTGTTTCGGCATGAACGACCATTTCAACCCGGTCGGAAAGCCGGCGCCGCCGCGGCCGCGCAACCCGGATTCCTTGACCTGCTCGACGATCCAGTCGCGTCCCTTGAGGATCAGCTCCTTGGTGCCGTCCCAATCGCCGCGTCGTCTGGCACCCGCGAGCTGCCAATCGTCTAGGCCATAGAGGTTGGTGAAAATGCGATCCTTGTCGGCGAGCATTCGCTTCCTCTTATTCCTGGCCCCCGGCAGACCCCGTCAAGGTTGTAAGGCCGGTCACCGGCTCCGAACCGTGTCGACCGATTACTGAACCCGGTGGCGGCGGTTTCCCCTCACGCAATGCATCGAGCAGTGTTTCGGTCGCCGGGCCGTCTAAATCCTCGTAGAAATCGTCGTTGACCTGCAGGATCGGGGCGTTGACGCAAGCACCGAGGCACTCGACCTCGACCAGCGTGAAAAGACCGTCAGGCGTGGTGCCGCCCATGCCGATCCCGAGCTTGCGTTCGCAGGCCTCGACCACCGCGTCGGAGCCGCGCAGCCAGCAAGGGGTCGTTGTGCAGGCTTGCAATAGATACCGCCCGACCGGCCGAAGGTTGAACATTGTGTAAAAGGTTGCGATCTCGTACACGCGAATCGGCGCCATTGCGAGGAGTTCGGCGACGTGGTCCATCGCTGCTCTCGGCAGCCATCCGCCGTTCTGATACTGCGCGATCCACAGCAACGGGAGGACCGCACTCGCCTGTCGGCCCGGCGGGTATTTCGCGATGTGGGCTTTCGCCCGATCGAGATTCTCAGGGGTGAAATCGAAGTTCGCGGGCTGCTCGAATTCGGCAGCGTCGAGCGGCG
>DATEQL010000668.1:0-11919 GCA_035272665.1 Allostellaceae bacterium | reverse complement strand
GCGACATTCAGGGCATCGCAGGCACCCGGGAATGACAATGCCGCCACCCTCGGGCTGACGGTGACGATCGACAGCGGTCAGTTGAAAGTGATCTCGCCGGAGGATGGATCGCCGGCAGCGCGGTCCGGGATCAGGCCCGGCGACGTCATCTTAGCGATCGACAAGGAGCCGGTTTACGATCTGACCTTGGGCGAGGTCGAGCAGAAGCTGCGCGGCCCGACCGGCACCGAGGTACAGCTGGCCTTGCGGCACGGCAGGGAGAAGCCGATCGATCTGACGATCAAACGCGAGGCATACCAGCTCCAGACCGTGGTCGGCCACATCGAAGCGGGGAACATCGCCTATCTCCGGGTTGCGGGCTTCGACAGCGGGACCCAGGCGGCGCTCGCCGGCGCGGTGCAGGACCTCCGGCGAAAGACCGGTAATAAGCTGATCGGTTTCATTCTCGATCTGCGGAACAATCCGGGAGGTGCCTTCGACGCTGCGGTGGCAGCGGCCGACGCCTTCATTGACAAAGGCGACATCGTCGTTGTCAAGGGACGCAAACCGAGCAGTGTCAAGCGGATCAGCGCCACCCCGGGCGATCTCGCGAAGGGCCTGCCGATCGTCGCGCTCGTCAACGGCGGCACGGCGCGGGAGACCGAGTTCGTCGCCGGAGCGTTGCAGGACAATCGCCGAGCGGTTTTGCTCGGCACCCAGACCTTTGGCGAGAGCTCGATCGAGAGTTTGATCCCTTTGCCCGGCAATGGGGCCATCCGGTTAACAACCGCCCGCTTTATGACGGCGACCGGCCGAGAGATTCAGGGCAAGGGTCTCGATCCTGACCTCGTCGTAATGCCGCTCAAGCTCGAAAAACTGGCGCAGGGTGACCGGCATCGCGAGGTGGACTTGCGTGGTGCTCTGAAGAATACCGATCCGATCGCCCCGAGCAGCGGGCCGCCGGCGAACGCTCCCTTGCGTGCGACCGACACCCCGGCCGGGCCGGAGGCTCCCTCCGTCGCGAGCGGCGACATTGGCTCGGCGAGCGATGAGCAATTGAATCAGGCCGTGGACGTCCTGCGCGGCTTGGCGCTGACCAGCAGCCGCTCGACTCAGTGAGTCAGCTACCTGGAACTTGCGCGTGTTCGTTTAATCCGCGCTGCACCTCAAAGCGCTGCTCCACCGACACCATATAGCGGTGCCGACTTCCTCGCCGATACCCGTCGACCAGGGTAATCTTTGAGCCGTGTTTAACAATTTCGCCATGTCTCAGGTCAGGGAAGGAGCGAGCCCGGACACTCGTTACAGGCTTCGCGCCCTTGCTCCGGTCACCTCAGTGCCCCCGTCGGTCAAGGTCGTCACCTACAACATACATACCTGCGTCGGCGTCGACCGGCGTTATGATCCGAGCCGGATCGGCGCGGTGTTGCGCGAGATCGATGCCGACATCGCGTGCCTGCAGGAGGTGGATGCGCGCCGACGTTACGATTGGTATGCCAACCAATGGGCCTATCTAGGCGAGGCTACAGGTTGCCGCGTTATTACCGGCGCCGGAATTCGCGAGTACCGAGCGCGGTTCGGCAACGCGATTCTGACCCGGTTTCCAGTAATAGCTGCACGCGCAATTGATCTTACCGTTTCTGGCTACGAGCCGCGTGGCGCGATCGATGCCGATATTCTGATCGGCAACCGGGTGCTTCGCGTGCTTGCCACCCATTTCGGTCTGCACGCCGCAGAGCGGCGCTTGCAAGCGAACCGACTGATGACCGCACTCGGCGAGCCTGCGGCGACGGCGAACCGGCGCGAGTCGCACGCCCTCCTGCTAATGGGCGATCTGAACGAGTGGCGGGGGCGAAGCGGCGCGATCCGCTCGCTCGATCGACGACTCGGACCAAGCACTGCTGCGCGCACCTTCCCGTCATGGATGCCGGTGCTGGCGCTCGACAGGATCTACGTCGACGGACCGGCAGCGCTGCACGACGTTGCTGTCTATCGCTCCCCGCTAGCCCGCCTTGCCTCCGATCACCTGCCGCTGATCGGCAGTCTCAGCTGGGCCGCACGAGACCAGCAGGGTCGCGAGCGACCACGGGTTTCGCGCCGCCGGACGAGACGGTCGGTCAACCAATTAGCTGACAACTGACGCCCGGTCTCTGGCGAGACGTCTTTGGCCAGAGCGCCTTCTGCGATCGGGGCGCGACGTCCGACCAAAGCCAGCACCGTCGGGTCGTCCGTCATCGCTTCGGAAACCACAATGTCGCCGACACGGCTTTTATTTGGAGGCTCGCGGCGAGCTCGACCGTCCAACCTGCGATGCATGGACCGCAATGCAGGCCGAGCTTAACCAAAGTGGTGCCGCACAGTCTGCCGCATTGTATCGCCCCTGACGCTGGTCTAATCAAACGGAATGACGCCGAAGAAGAACCCGCTCAATCTAAACGCGTTGCAGCTCAGAACGCTTACCCTGCTCCAGGAGCTCGCGCACCTTCCCGATTATTCGCGACCTGGCGAGGAGCCGGGCAGCATCGTCATCGCCAACCTACCCTTGGCGCATGGCGACCATTTCCATTTGGGCGAGGCCGTCGTCGCGGCGCGCGACGCAACCGGGCTGCGCAATCCCGCAGTGTGGGCGGCGCTGGAGCGCAAGGGTCTGGTCCGTTGGTTGTCGGATTACGCCGTGCTGACGCCACTCGGCTTGGAGTACGGAACGGGACTGCGCGAGGCGATCCTGCATCGGCGTTGAGCTCTCGCCGAAGCGTAACCGATGGCCATGAGTCGAAGCTGGCGCGACGGACTTTTCCACCTATTAGCGACGGGAAGCTTCGCTCGTTAGATCGGCACGAGCCTCGCGCGCGCCGAAAAGCGCCGCAAGCACTCGATCGCTACCACGAAAAGCTGCGGGCGACGCCTACCGGGCGGTAGGGAGCGTCTCGCAACGCCGCTTCGATCTGCTCGATATTCGGCGGTTGGCCACCGATGGTGCCGAACTCTTCGGCATGGATCCCGCCGGCGACGAAGACGCTCTTGATGCCAGCCCCGGCCGCACCGGCGATGTCGGTGCGCAGGCTGTCGCCGACGGCAAGGATGCGCGAGCGGTCATCGACGCCGAGAAGGGCGAGGCAAGTGTCATAGACCGAGCGAAACGGCTTCCCATGCCAACGCACACGCCCTCCGCGTTCCTCGTACCACTGCGCCAACGCGCCGGCGCAAAGAGCAAGGCGACCGCCATGCATGACGACCAGATCGGGATTGGCGCAAACCATCGGGAGGCCATGCGCGAGCGCCGTGCGCAACTGCGAGGCATAGTCCTCGATACGGTCGTCCCAGTCGGCGGGTCCGCTATTGAGGATGAACTCCGCCTCCTCGACGGTGCCGACGAATTCGAGCCCGAGCCCCTCGCGAATCCCGGTATCGCGCTCGGAGCCGATGTGTAGACACCGCCGGCCGAGCGCGGCGTAGAACGAATCATCGCGCCGGTAGAGGGATTGCCACGCCTCTTCACCCGATGACATGACATGGTGGTAGAGCCCGGCGGGCACGCCGATCCGAGTGATCCGCTCGACGACGTCGTCGGCTCGCCGTGGCGCGTTGGACAGGAGCACGATGCGTTTGCCCGCGTCGATCAAGGCGCGCAGGCATTCAAGGGCGCCGGGCAGTGGGGCGACACCGTCATGGACCACCCCCCAGAGATCGAGGATGAACCCTTCGTAGCACGGCGCCAGCGCACCTATACCGCCAATCAGTGGAATTCCCATGATGCTCCAGCATCCCGATAAGTACGACAGGGGTGGCGAGGATCGAGGAGTTTCGTTGCTGCGTCCCAGCCGATCCTCCCGGGCCGATGATTCTACCGGCAAGAGGATCGTCAGGCCAGAGCATGCTCCTCGCTCCGCCATCCAAACCTTCGAGACCAGCTTCGGATCGAACCTCCTTGCGCTTGAGCGCACTTTTATTATCCTCTCGCCGAGGGGGTGACCGCATTCCATGCCGATCCGATATGCCGCAATTGTCACAGCGGCGTGCCTGTTGATCGGTTTGCCGGTGCCGCAGGCGACCCATGCCGAACCGGTATCGGACCGGCAAATCATCCATGTCTTAAACCGGCTCGCGTTCGGCCCGACGCTCGAAGATTTCCGCCATGTCAAGTCGATCGGGGTCGACAACTATATTGCTGAGCAGCTCGATCCCGACTCGATCCCGGAGTCGTTCGAACTGCAGTGGCGCATCGCTGCGCTGGATACGCTCCGCTTGAACGTAGTTCAGCTCCGGCAACTTTACGGACCGCTACGCGCGATTCGAGGATTCAAACTGTCTCCTGAACTGGAGAAGCTGCAACGTGAGCGGGCGCGGGTCATCGTCCAGCAGGCCGCCGAGGCGCGTATTCTGAGAGCCGTGCTGAGTCGGCGTCAGCTGCAGGAGGTCATGGTCGACTTCTGGTTCAACCATTTCAACGTCTTCGCCGGCAAGGATTTGGATCATCTATGGATCGGCGACTACGAGCAGCGAGCGATCCGTCCCTTCGCGCTGGGCCGGTTTCGCGACCTGCTTTTCGCCGTAACGAGGCACCCGGCGATGCTCGTTTATCTCGACAACACCTTGAGCACGGCCCCCGGGAGCCCGGGTGCGCGCGGCAATCGCGCAGGGCTCAATGAGAATTTCGCGCGCGAGGTGATGGAGTTGCACACGCTCGGCGCCGATGGCGGTTATACCCAAGAAGACGTGGTCACCTTGGCCCGCATCTTGACCGGGTGGGGTGTCAATCGGCCGGATGCGCGTGAATTTCCCGAGTCTGGCGCCGTATTCGAAGGCGCTCGCCACGACTTCAGCCCCAAAGTCTTCCTGGGTCGTCCACTACGGTCGAGAGGCAAGGCCGAAGGCGAGGAGGCGCTCGATATTCTGGCAAAGAGCCCGGCGACCGCCCGCCACATCGCCTTCGAGCTCGCACAATATTTTGACGTCGACGACCCGCCGCCGGCTCTCGTCGAGCGGCTCGCTGTCCGGTTTCTGGCGACCGATGGCAATATCCACGAGGTGCTGAGGACGCTTTTCGTCAGCCGCGAATTCCGCGAGAGCTATGGCCGCAAATACAAGACGCCCTATCACTTCGTGATCTCGGCAGTGCGTGCAGCCGGCGTTCCCGTGGGCAACGTTCGTCCACTGCTCGGCACGATGAGCCAACTTGGCATGCCCCTCTTCGGCTGCCTGACGCCAGACGGCTACAAGAACACCGAGGAGGCCTGGCTGAGCCCAGACGCCACTACCCGCAGGATCAGCTTCGCGACTGCGTTCGCCCGCGGCAACCTGCCCGTCACCAGCATGCCGGCCGAAGCTTTGTCCGGCTTTTCCTTGAACCTGCCGCCACCGCACACAGCGAACCCGGTCGATGCCGCGCATCTGGAAGAAATCTTTGGCTCGACCATGACGAGCCAAACGCGCGAGATAATCGCGGGAGCTCCCCCAGGGCTTCACGCCGCCTTGATCCTCGGCAGCCCCGACTTCATGCGTCGATAACGACGGATGCGGCGTTCGAGCGTTTTTCCGCGCTCCGTCACGCGCGGCCGGATGCCTTGCGGCCGACTTCCAGTGCAGCGAAGGAATAGGTCGGTCCAGGCATCAAATAACGGAACCCCTTTTCCAGCAGCGCCGCGACGTTTTTGCTGTCGACGTGCGGATGACCGCAAGCAACGCTGTACTGCTTGCAGATCGCCAATATATCGTCCATCGCCGAAGCCACGGTCGGGTGGTCATACTTCCGGGGATAACCGAGATCCTGCGACAAGTCTCCCTCACCGATGATCACGACACCGATCCCAGGCACCTGTTCGAGTATGTGCGGCAGGTTCTTGATCGCGCGCACCTCCTCACACATGATAGCGACCAGAACCTCGCCATGCGGGTTGAGCGGCCATACATCGGCGCGCTCATAATATTCCTGCTGAGTCAGCCCCCAATAACGTGCCGCCGCGGGGGTGCATCACCGCGCTGACCGGGCGGATCGAAATAGGCGGCCGAAGGCGGGCGTGGGTAACGGCATGCGGTAACGGCGTTGCGCGCCTCGTCGACTGTGCTGACATGTGGCCAGACGATGCCGTAAACGCCTTGATCGAGCACTTGCTTGGCGACCCATTGGCTAATCTCGCCGCCATTGGGCGGGATGCGCACGAAAGGCGTCACTGCCGGCGCCAAGCTGCCGGCGTGCAGTATCTGCCGGCGATCCAACATATATTGCAGGCAGTTGCGTAGAGCGTGGATGTCGTAGGGCCGGTGCTCCATTTCGAAGACCACGCCGTCATAGGGTGCAGCGTTGATCGCCTGTGCCGCGCCAGGTTCGGCCGCCGAAAAGGTGACGAAGGTCGGCTTGCCCTGCTCCAGGGCCCGGATCACGCCGTTCAGTCGGGGAATTTCAGCCATTATTCGTCTCCTCCCAAATGAACGCCACCCTACGAATCGCTCGTGCCACCGTCAACCTCTGCGTCGCGGCGATACGCCGCCCCGCCGATTCTTACCATGAGCCTCCGAGATAATCACGCACGCCATCCTCGAGCGAGAAAAATGGCGCGTCGAAGCCCCTGGTGCGGAGTTTCCTGATGTCGGCTCGAGTGAAATATTGATATTGCGCTCGAAGTGCCTCAGGGGTGTCGACAAACCGAATGTTCGGCGCGCATCCAACTGCCGCACCGACAGCCCCGACGAGGTCGAGAAAGGAGCGTGCGATGCCGGTTCCGACATTGAACAAGCCGCTGGTCATGGGATTTCGCAGCAACCAGTTGACGACAGCCACACAATCCTTGACATAGATGAAATCGCGCAGCTGTCCACCGTCACCGTAGCGTGGATCGTGCGATCTGAAAAGAGTTACCGTCCCCCCGGCGTTGACGACCGGATTGATTTTTGTGACCAGCGACTGCATGACGCCCTTATGGGTCTCGTTTGGGCCGTAGACATTGAAGAACTTAAGCCCGGCCCACTGAGGCGGCGTCGGTTGGCCACGAACCACATCGTTCACTATGCGGCGATCAACCACGTGCTTACTCCAACCGTAAGCATTGAGGGGACGCAACGCCGCGAGAGCGTCGGGGCTCTGCTCGTCACTGAAACCGGCGCTGCCATCGCCGTAGGTAGCAGCAGAGGAGGCATAAATCAGCCGTGTAGCATTTGCCGCACACCACTGCCATAGATCCAAGCTGAGGCGCGTGTTGGTTGCTACGAATTTGTCGACGTCGTCCTCCGTGGTCGAGGAGATTGCGCCCATGTGCACGATCGCCGCCACCTTGTCGCGGTGGCGGCCGAGCCACTCGAACAAAACGTCTGGACGAACAATATCGTGCAGCTGAGCAGCGGCGATATTGCGCCACTTCTCGCCTGACCGGAAAAGATCGCAAACAACGACAGGTACCCCCTCCGCCGCCAGATCGAGAACGATATGCGACCCGATGAATCCGGAGCCTCCGGTCACGACGACCAGATCGTCACCGGGGAAGTTCTGTGATGGCGGCATAATCCATTCACTCGATGGCGAAATAGATGCTTGCGAAGCTGCTCTGTCACGGTGACGAGTTTACCGAACCCTTTACGACGATTCCGGTAATCACGGGCCCGGTGATCGTATTCAGCAACGTGAAGAACTTTTGCAGCTCGTTCAGTCTGGCGTTGGCGACGTAGATGACGTCTTTGTCTTCTACCGGAAAGCGCTGTGCAAAAAAATAGGAATTGGCGTCGCTAAGATCGAGACGGTAGACAACGGGAGAGCTTCCACCCGGACCGATCGCCAAAGGGGCCGCTTTAAGGGCGCCGACAACGTCAGGCGGCTCGAAGCGAAACAGAAATACCCCCGCCGGATCTGCTCGCAAGTCTTGCAGCCCTCCGGCCTTCGCCAACGCTTGGGCTAACGTTATTTCCTTGGCACCGAAGTTCACCTGCATGTTCTGTCCCGTTGCACCGAACACGGAGAAGGTTTGAGGGACTTGAACCAATGTCAACACGTCCCCGGGCCACGCATAAATGTTCTCGGCTGGGTCCGATACGAGCTTCTCCATTGGAATCGTAGCGGTGACGCCGTCGCGCGAAAGCCGTACGAAGGTGTCATAGACGGGGGCCTTGGCCCCGCCGGCGAGGGCAATAACATCGAGAAGGTGATCGCCGTTAACCGACAACGGTACCCTGGCGCCGGCCACGACCTCTCCCGACACCGTCGCCGAGTTGGTGACGCTTTTGGTAATATTGACGAGCACCTGCGGCTCGATCGCCTTCTCGGCAAGGCGTTGCTCTATGATGCGCTGGACTTCGATGGGCGACTTTCCTGCGATGGGGATGCGGTCCGCGAAGGGCACGGTGATCGCGCCGTCGCGGGCGACCACCTGATCGGGGATGGTGACGCTTCGCGAACCTGGCGAGACACCGGCGGTTATCCCCGCACCAAAAAGCCCTCCTGCCGCGGCTTCCCAGATGGTGACCGCGATCGTGTCGCCGATTCCGATTTTTGGGTCGGGAGGTTTGCCGTATTTTTGAAACCTCGTTCGCAAGCTCTCAGCCGGCTGCGCCAGGAGTGTCGAGACAACGTTGTCGTCCACGTCGACAACGTCGAAGCGCTGCTGGTCGTCCTTGACCGCCTGGTCCACGACCTGGCCCGTCGTTGGCCCCGCGGTCGGGAGTGTCGAGCATCCGCCAGCGGTGGCACCGATCAGACAGGCGAGAACGACGGCGAACTTCATTGAGCGGTAGGGTTTAGCGATTAAGGAACATATTCTATCATAACGGGGGAGAGACAAGAGGCAAAGCGCGTTGCTCATCCGCAGCCGCTCGATCTCACTCGCCACCTTTGGGAGAAGAATCTCGCCGGCTCTTCGGCCGACGCTAAGGGCTTAGCGTACCGGCACACGGGCTCAGCGCCTCGCTCCGGCGCTCGGCCTCCGACTTATCTAAACGACCTGGAGCTCCGTCGCGATCAACCGCGATGCGTAGACACCCATCCATCCGGCTGGATCCAGCCAACCCTTTTCGTCGCGTGGCGGGCGAATCGCTCGGATATGGGCATCGGTTATTTCAGAGAGGTCGCCGATTGGTCGCGGCGGGTCGAACTCGGTCGACCAGAAGAAGCGGGCGGCGCCGCCCACCTCGTGCTTGGCAACCAAGCAGTTCGGTGCGGCCCCCGACCGATTGTACAGACCGACTGCCGAGTAGTTTTCCTGATGGTTGACCATCATAACGCCTTCCGTTCCCGGAAAGGCATATTTCATCGCTGAGAACCACCGGCACAGCGCGGCGAGCTCCGCCTCGGTAAATTCGTGCTTGGTCGGCATCGGGTCAGATTCTGGGACCGCCAGTGGCGGAACGCCCCGCACAGTCAGCGGAAAAGGCACAATGTTGGTTTGCTCGGACACTTCGTCCCGTTCGCCCCCGATCATCTGGCCGCTCGTGAGCGGCCGTCGTCCCCGCTACCACCGCTCGCACGCGCGCTCGACTCTGCCGCCCCCATACCGATGCCGGGCCAGGGCAAACGGGAAAGGTGAGCTTTAAGCCGACTACTTATCCATCGGCGATGGATACAACGCGCAGGCCAATTTCGCTTCGGTAATACTATCGGGGGAGGCCTCCGAGTCAATCGAGCCTATAAGCGTAGCAAGGCTTTTCTGCCACCTGTGATCAATCGGCAACAGTGGCATATAGGCGACACTCTGTTAAACTCCAAGTTTGGTAGACCCAGCGCGGTGCGGAAAAGCTGCCGCCTGACTGTTCGGGTCGCGAGACGATCTCGCCTGCCGAGTGCGAGCATCACGTCTCGGCTCTGACCTTCGATCTCTACGGTACCATCATCGACAGGCTAAGAGGGCTGATCGACCCGGTCGCACTTACCTCACGCCAAAGGCTTGATCGGGCGCCCGGCGTCGTTGGTGACCTAGTGGCGGCGCACGCATTTCAAGAGTTCGATGATCGACGCGCTCGCGGTCTCACCCCTATCGCGAGATTGGGCGCCACGCGCCTACCTACACCCCTAGAGCGCGCCTGCGTGTGGAACCCGGGGAATCATGCATTCTCGTCTGATTTGGCGGCTTTTTCCAATTGCGATGGTTGACCATCCAACGAGGTTCTGTTAGGAGGGTATGTGATGCTAGCCGAGCGCTTCGAGCTTCGACTTACCTGATCGGCGTCCCGAGGGCGCCGACTCTTCTCCTGTTCCCGGTTCGGGACTCCGCTCACGCTCGGTAGCTCTGATGCATTTACTCCATTCGAAAAATCACCTCAGTCCTTGCTTCGTAGCGTTGACGGGCGACACGCAGCTTCTGCGATTGCGACTTAGCGGCGGCCCGGCGCTAACGCCGCCGGCCGCGACGCCTCTCGATTCCCAATCACAGAGCCGCCCTCTCGGCGGCGATCCCTGCACCAGGAGTATCCGATGTCCGCCATGCCGATTCACAAATATCGTCCGTTTGCGCCGATTAATCTGCCCGACCGGCGCTGGCCCAGTCGGGTCATCGACCAGGCGCCGCAATGGTGCAGCGTCGATCTGCGCGACGGCAACCAAGCGCTGGTCGAGCCGATGGGACCCGATCGCAAGCGGCGGATGTTCGACCTTTTGGTCCAGCTCGGCTTTAAGGAGATCGAGGTCGGATTTCCTTCGGCCTCCGAAACCGACTTCACCTTCGTTCGCGAACTGATCGAGCAGCGGTTGGTGCCCGACGACGTCACGATCCAAGTGCTGACGCAGGCGCGCTCCGAATTGATCGAGCGCAGTTTCGCGGCGATCCGTGGCGCCCGTCGAGCCATCATGCACCTCTACAATTCGACTTCGACACTTCAGCGCCGGGTCGTGTTCGGACTCGACAAGTCGGGGATCGTCGACATCGCGGTGAGGAGCGCAGAACTCATTCGCAAACTCGCCGCGGCGATCCCGGAGACCGAGGTGGTGTATCAATATTCGCCCGAGAGCTTTACCGGGACGGAGCTCGACTTTGCCGTCGAGATCTGCGAGGCGGTGACGGATGTCTGGCGGCCGACGCCGAACAAGAAGGTGATCCTCAACCTTCCTGCTACCGTCGAAATGGCAACGCCGAACATCTACGCCGATCAGATCGAATGGTTCGGCCGCAATATCCGCGACCGCGACTGCATCACTCTCAGCCTGCACCCGCACAACGATCGGGGTACCGCGGTGGCGGCCACCGAACTGGGGGTCATGGCAGGGGCGGATCGCGTCGAAGGTACCCTCTTCGGCAACGGCGAGCGCACCGGCAATGTCGATATCATGACCTTGGCATTGAATCTGTTCAGCCAAGGCATCGACCCGGGTCTCCTGATCAGTGACATCGACGAGATTGTACGTACCGTCGAGCACTGCAACCAGCTCCCGGTCCATCCGCGCCACCCTTACGCCGGCGAACTCGTCTACACGGCGTTCTCGGGCTCGCACCAGGACGCTATCAAGAAAGGTTTCGAGGCGCTCGCCAAGCGCAATGACCCGTTGTGGGAGGTCCCGTATTTGCCGATCGACCCGAAGGATCTGGGCCGCACTTACGAGGCCGTGATCCGAGTCAACAGCCAATCAGGCAAGGGCGGGGTCGCTTATGTTCTGAAGACCGACTACGGCCTCGACCTGCCGCGCGGACTGCAGATCGAGTTCAGTAAGCGCGTGCAGGAGGTTGCCGACCGCACCGGGAAGGAACTCACCAGCACCGACATTTGGTCGCTATTCCAGGACACCTATCTGCGCGGCGGCATGCGGCTTGTCGATTACGGCGTGTTCCCGGAGCCGCGCGCCGGCGAGCGGCGCATTGCCGCGACGATCGCGATCGACGGCGTCGAGCGGCGCATCGAGGGTGTCGGCAACGGCCCGATCGCCGCTTTTGTCGACGCGCTCCGCCGCGATTGCGACATCGTGCTGAATGTTCTCGACTACCACGAGGATGCGGTCAGCGCCGGCGCCGATGCTCAGGCGGCCGCGTATAT
>DATEQL010000667.1:0-4996 GCA_035272665.1 Allostellaceae bacterium | reverse complement strand
GACCTCGCCGCATTTGCCGAGCGATCCGGATACGATGTGGTTGGCACGTTCAAGGAAACCGGCTCAGGCGTGAAACTGGACCGGGCCGAGCGGCGCAAGGTCATGGCGCTCGCCCAGGCCCGGCAGATCGATGCGGTGCTGGTGACCGAGCTGTCCCGCTGGGGACGCCGCCCGACGGACTTGCTGGCCACGCTGAAGGAACTGGAATCTCGTCGCGTGTCGGTGATCGCGCTCAATGGCATGGCATTCGACCTCGCCACGCCACATGGGCGGATGATCGCGACGGTGCTGGCAGGCATCGCCGATGATGCGGTGTCCGCGGTTATGCGGAGTAGCGCAGCCAGAACCCAGGAATTACCTGGGCTCCTTGGGGTGCGGTGCTACGCATAATCCCGGCCGGGGCACCGGGGAGGCTTCGTGAGGTCGGGTGTTACGACGCGGTCTCCGTGACCTGCTCGGTGGCCACAGGGTCAAAGAGAGATGCGATCAGCGCATCGGGTGCCTTGAACTGGCCCCGGCGTAAGGCAGGTGGCAGGACGGCCTCCACTGCCTCTAGCTTTTCGGACGGATCGAGCCGCAGGTAGATTTCGGTTGTGCGCACATCGGCGTGGCCGAGCCATAAGGCGACTTTGCGGATGTCGCGGGTGGCCTGGAGCATGACCACCGCGCAACTGTGCCGAAGCTGATGGGGCGACACGGAGCGACCCACCAAACCCGGACATCCGGCGGCGCCGGCGCGGGTATGCTTATCGAGTATGTATTCGAACCCCGCCCGTGTCATTGCAGCGCCTTCGGCGTTGACGAAGACCTCCGGGACGCTGACGGTTCCGCGAACAGCCAGCCAGGCCCTAAGGTCGGTGGTGGTTTCTTTCCAAAGTGGAAGGGACCGTTCCTTGCGGCCCTTTCCACGGACGCGGATGCTCGCGGGCCGGTGCAGAGAGACCTGCTCCAGTTGAAGTCCGACCAGTTCGGAGACACGCAACCCGCAGGCGAAACAAACATGCAGCATGGCGCGATCCCGAATACCGAGGCGCGTCGTCAGATTTGGTGCGTCGAGGATCGCCCGCACCTCGTCCATCGTGAGGTGACGCACCAGGGCCTGATCGTGGCGCTTTGTCGGGATGGCGTGGATCTGCCGGATTTGGTCCAGAGCGGATGGAACGCGGAACTCGACGTAGCGCATAAAGGCCTTGATCGCCGCAAGTCGAGAATTGCGGCTCGTCGCGCCGTTACTACGGTTTTGCTCGATGTGGGTCAGGAAGCTGAGTACCAATGCGGCGTCGATGTGTTCGAGGCAGAGCTGAGAAGGTTGTTGCTTCAGACGTTCGCTAGCAAAGAGGAACAACAATCGAAAGGCGTAAGCGTAAGTCTCGCAGGTTTTCGGGCTGTAGCCCCGCTCGATGGGCATGTGTTCGCGGAGGAAGGTGGTGATCAGAGGGGCGATCGGTGTCATGGGTTGTTCCCCCCTGCCATCAGCGCCTCGGCCGCCGTGGCGATATCGGTCATCAACTCCGGCGTCGCCTCCAGATACCAGTAGGTATGGACGATGTCCGTGTGTCCCAAGTAAGTCGCCAGCGAGACAAAGTGGCGGGAGACGGATTCGCGGCGGGTCGAGCACTGTTGCAGCGATCTCGTTGCAAATGTGTGCCTAAGATCATGAATCCGGCATGGTCGGGTCCGCTCGGCGGCGACCCCCGCGAGACGCACCACGCGGCGAAATGTATGGTTCACCGTGCTGGCGGCAATCCGCCGGCCCGACGCCGAAAGGAACATGTGGTCGTCCGTCACGGCCCGCCTGCGGCGCCGGTCGAGGTAGCGGTCGAGCGCTTCCGCCACCGTAGGATGCAGCGGGACAAGCCGGCTTTTGCCGAACTTTGTCCGCCGGATCAGCAGAACGCCGTTGGGCTGCAGATCGTCGAACCGCAGGTCGAGCGCTTCCGAGACCCGCAGCCCCGTCGCGGCGATCAGTCCGAAGAGTGTCGTGTACACCTCGCGCCGGAGTGGGTATGTCCGTCGCAGTCGGCCAGCGGCAGCGACAATCTGCGCCACCTCCTCGGGTGCGTAGATGTAGGGCAGAGGACGAACCTTCGGAGCGGGAAACAAGGTTGCTGGCGGCACCTCATGGGCTACGTCCTCCGCGTGCAGGAAGCGGGCGAGGTGAACGACGTCACGCAGCCGAATGTGCCGGGCGCTCGGCGACGGAGCATCGGTCGCCCAGGCTACCGCGGTTGACGTCCGGATGTGCGTGTCGCCTTTGGCATCGGCGAAGCGCGCGAAAGCATGGAGATGTCGCGCGGGTTTGTGGATCCTGTAACCGAGGGCCTGACGAAGCGCGACATAGCGATCGATGTGATCGGTCAGCATCACACCACCTCCGGCCACGGCTGGGTGATCTCCGAAAGGAGGCCGAGGTCGACCTTGGCGTAATGAGCCGTTGTCCTGGGAGAGCGATGGCGCAGGACGGCGCCGATGCCGGCCAGGGACGCGCCTTGGCGAAGCATAGCGGTGGCGGCGGAGTGTCTGAGAACGTGAGCACCGTTGATCGGAGCCTTGATACCGGCCCGGCGCAGCGCGGCGCGCACGATATGTGTCACGGCGGCACGGGTCAGCGGCCGGACAGGAGCCACCACCGTGGTGAACACCTCGGCAGTTCGCAACGGTGGCCTGCTCTGGCGCACGTAGTGCAGGAGCGCGTCGCCGACCTCCTGCGGCAGAGGCAACTTCTCCTGGCGTCGGGCTTTACCGCTCACGGTGAGCAGCCCCTTGGTCCAGTCAATGTCGGCAAACCTGAGCCGTGCGACTTCGCCCGCACGCAGCCCCAGCCGGGCCAGCAACAGAAGCACGGCCTTGTCCCGCGGCCCATTGCCGTCCGCCGGACAAGAAGCAATCACCTGCTCCACGTCATCAGCGGCCAGAAATCGGGGAACTGTCGAGAGTTGCCAGGAAGCGAAACCGGGAATGGCGTACTGCATCCCAGGCGTGCACTGTTGCGTAGCGCCAAGAAACCGCAGGAAAGCACGAACCGCGACAACAACGGTCTTGGCACGCTGGAGCCCATGACGACGCGCGCGCTCCAACGCAAAGCCACGTAGAACCTCCGCCGTGTAAAGGCGTGGATCGCCGCCGAGGGCGGTGAGCAACTCCGTGATGATTGGCTGATACACGTCCAGGGTCGTCTCGGTCAGTCCCCGATGCTGACGCATCCAAGACCGAAACTCCCCGATGAGCGGCCACAGATCGGTTGGAGACGCCAGTATGGCAGGCGGCGGCAGCACTCCGTACACTTGGAGAAACCGGATGAACAACGCGGCAGATGCCAGCGAATGGTTGTTCGGGCCGCGGCGGTATCGCACACGGCCACCTGCCTGAAGTTCTGCCGCGCACGCCGCTAAGCCCGCAGGACAGTCATGCACAGTAAAACCAGCAGATTGCATCCAGTCCGTCCAGCTGGCCAGTGAGCGGAAAATCGAATCTACGCTGGCCGGCCTGTAGCCGTGGCGATGCAGCCAATCGGCAAAGCCGTCGAGGTGTTCAGCGGCGGGACCGGAGCGAAGCCGGCGACGGGTGACCGGTGAATTGACATGATGTTCGAGCATGTGTGCCCCCCTTGGTTAAAGGAGGCGGGATTATGCGGAGCTCTCACTGAATGCCGTCGTACCCGACTTCAAATGAAGTCAGAGAGTTAGGCGGCCGTTCGTTCCAGCCCCGGAGTGCAACTCCGCATAACCGCGGACACCGCATCATCCGCCATTATGCGGAGCACCGCATAACGCCGAGTTTGAGCGCGAACTGATCCAGGAGCGTATCCGCTCCGGCATTGCTGCGGCGAAAGCACGTGGTAAACGGCTTGGTCGCCAACTCGGACAACGGCCGAAGGCGGATCGGCTTGCCCCGAAGGTGATGGTGCTTGCAGCCCAAGGTCGTAGCTATCGACTGATCGGCAGAGAGGTCGGCCTCAGCAAGAACACGGTCGCTGACATCGTCAAGCGCAGCCGCACCCCGCGCCCATCAGAAGATCTGCGCGCCAGTTGCATTGACGCATAAGCTATTGACTTTAAACACCTCTAAAAATTCCGCGTGTTTGGGCTTGGAACCCCAAACAGGCGCCTCAGCAAACCAAGCCAGTGGCCGACCACCGCCAGCTCGCGGCGGCGATGGACCTGCGCATGCGTCAACTGACCGAGAAAGGGGTAGCGCGTTCGGCAATCATCGATCGCATGACGGCCTATGTCGTCGATCTCGGCAAAATCTGGAATTCAACCACCGACGATCAGCTCGCCGCCCTCTGTCGCGAATATCCCGGTTTTTATACCTACGCGACCCTGATGGAAGAGGCCGCCGCGGCTGAGCGGCAAAAGCCGGCACGGCCTTGTGATGATCTTCCGGCACTCCCGGAGGCCCTCAAACAGCAGCTGTCGTCGCTGCTCAGCAGCGCCGCCAAGCTGGAACGCGACTACCAGTCCGTGCTCGATGCCGCCGGCCCGTCGGCGCCCACCTCATGGCGTCTGCCGCTCAGCCAGCTTCATGCGCAATGGCAAGCCGATCTGACACGCTTTAGAGCGGCGATCCAGGACGCCAACCTGCCGCAGCCGTCGCGCGACATGCTCCTGCCCACCCTTGAGCGCATGGCGCAGCGGATCGGTGAACTCAAAGCCCGCGTCCAGGCGTCGTGACTCGCCGGTGAGCGGTGTCGGGACGCGCATCGCGCACCGGACGCGGCGCAGCGCCACTGCTGACCATCCTGACCGCCTCATCGAACGAACGGGGATCCGTGCGTGAAGCCCTGCGACTGCCTGCGACTGCCGGAGGAGTGGGAGTCGACGGCGCTCCCCCCTTACGCCGCCTCCGCCCGCCGGGTCATCGCCGCCAGCAATTCCCGCCCCTCGTTCGTCAGTACGTACGGTGAGCGAAACGCATCCGACTGGACCCGCACGATCCCCCGGCGTTTGAGGTACTGCATCAACGCATTCGTCGACTGCGGTGGAATATCCAAAGC
>DATEQL010000666.1:0-8606 GCA_035272665.1 Allostellaceae bacterium | reverse complement strand
CGGGGCCATCAAGACCGACCACATCCTGTTCATCGCGTCGGGTGCCTTCCACCAGGCCAAACCCTCCGACCTCTTGCCTGAGTTGCAAGGAAGGTTGCCGATCCGGGTCGAGTTGAAGGCCCTCGACCGCGGCGATTTCCGACGTATCCTGACCGAGCCCGAGGCGAGCCTGATAAAGCAGTACAAGGCGCTGCTCGCAACCGAGGGCGTCACCCTCGATTTTGACGAGGCGGCGATCGACGAGATCGCGCTTCTGGCCGAGGAGATCAACACCGCAGTCGAGAATATCGGGGCTCGTCGTCTGCACACCATCCTAGAGCGGCTCTTGGAAGAAATCAGCTTCACCGCCTCCGATCGGCCCGAGGGAACGCTGATCGACATTGATCGGGATTACGTGCGGGACAAGGTCGGAACGCTGGCGCAGAACGCCGACCTGTCCAGATTCATCCTCTAACGCACGCTGCCGGCGGGTGAAATACGGCGAAATTCTCCATCCCAACCCCGGCTTGCCCGGTTCGTACTTTTAACAGAATTCGAAATCAGTGAGTTGCCTGAAATCCGCGGCCCGCGGGATCAACAAATTCGAACCGCGCCGGGCTAGCTTCCCCTGCCGACAGCGGAAATACGCCAAAAGGAAGCACAGCGGCGCTCCAAATTGATCTTGCCCATTGCGCATAAGTCTTTTCTTGTCAGGGCGTTGTGATATTTAACTGCTTCTATTCGTATATCGTTCGACAGCGGAATTTTTCGCGCCTCCACAGTGGAAAAAAAGTGCCATATCAGCGGATCGGCAGAGGAACTTTAGGCCCGCAATTTTCGGGCGCGGTGATGCGGCCGCAGTCGTCGCCGAGCGGGCCCGGAACATCGGGTCGGCCGACCGGCTGACGGCGCCGATACCCGGTTTCTCCCGGTAATTCCCGCAAAAAACCAATTTGAGCACAAAGTCGGCTGGATATTTTTTGATATTTCAAACTCGTAGGGCTCGATCCCCGGTGCGACAAACCGAGAATTTCGGGCTGCGAAACCGGGAACGAAAACCACTAACCGGGAAATAACCGGGAAACCAACATCTCACGCCCCGCACCCTCTCATCCGATCGCCGGTATTGTTATAATTCATATTTTCTATATTGACAATCTTGGGCAATTCTGATAAGTTGCCCAAGATCCGGCAGCTGCTCATCAACCTGCCGCGGGGGTAGCTGGCTACTTCGTCGCGTGCTGTGCCGCACGCGGAAGGCGGCAACTCCGTCGGGGCGTGAGCCGCCACGCCAACTATCGGACAGCATCCCCAAAGAAATCGGCGGTCCTGATCGCCGCGATCTTCTCGGCGACCGCCATAATGATCAGCTGATTGAGGGGCGGACCCAAATCACGGTACGCTGTCTGGGTGAGCAGGCACCATGAATTGAAAGACGGCGCCATGAGGTACGTTCGCGGTCGCCCACATCCGTCCCCGATGAGCTTCGATGATCGAACGGCAGATCGATAAGCCCATCCCCAAACCGCTGGGCTTGGTCGTGTAGAAGGCCTCGAAGAGGCGCTCGAAACTCGCTGGAGTGAGTCCCGGCCCCGAATCCCGCACCGCGACGAGCACGCCGTCCGACCGGGCTTTCCCGGTGCTGATCAGCAATTCACGCGACCCCTGGCTGGCGCCGCTCATTGCTTCGACGGCGTTGATGATCAAGTTAAGGATCACTTGTTGCAGTTGGACCCGATCTCCTTGAATGAGCGGCAAGCCCTCCGCGAGTTGTGTTTGCATCAAGACGCCGTTCTTCACGACTTCACCACGGGTCAGGGCAATGACCTCGAGGATCGCTTCGTTGATCTCCAAGCCATCCTTCCGTGGCGGCGCTTTCTTGATCAGGTCGCGGATCCGGCCGATGACGTCGCCCGCTCGATGGCCGTCGTTGAGGATTCGACCGAGCGCCTGTCGGACCTCCTCCAGATCCGGCGGTCGGGCGCCCAGCCAGCGCAGAGCGGCATAGGCGTTGGTGACCGCCGCTGCGATGGGCTGGTTGACTTCATGGGCAATCGAAGCCGACAGCTGCCCCATCGTCGCGACGCGGTTCGCGTGCGCCAGCTCCATCTCTACCTCGCGGTAGCGCCGCTCGCTTTCGCGGACTTCCGCCTCAACCCGCTTGCGATCGGTGATGTCCATGTCGGTTCCGACAAATTCAATGATGTCGCCGGCGGCGTCGGAAACAGGATGACCTATTTTGTGGATGTACTTCGTTGCGCCATCGGGAAGAACGGTTCGGAAAACCAATTCGAACTCTGCCCCGTCACGGATTGCTGTTTCCAAGGCTTCGGCAAGCCTGCCTTGATCCTCCAGGTGAATGCGCTGTAGATGTGCTTCGAACGGCGGTACAGCCGCTTCCGGATCGAAGCCGTACAATCGATAGATCTCCTGCGACCAGTGGGTGATCTCTCGGGTTGCGACGTTCCATCCCCAGCTGCCGGTATGGCTCAGCCGCTGCGCTTCCGCTAAATAGGACTTGCTCCGCTGCAGCGCCTGCTCCGCGTGCTTGCGATCGGTGAGGTCGCTGGCAACGCCGCGGTAGCCGGAAAACCGGCCCTCGGCATCAAGCACCGGCTTGCCGCTGACGGACACGAAGCCAAGCGAACCGTCGATGCGCCGGACCTTGTAGACGAAGTCGCGAAACGGCTCGCGGCGCTCGAGGGCTGCGATGTGCTCACGCCATTCTTCCGGTTCCAACGCGAAGTCGGCAGCGAGGTCCCAGCAACGCTTTCCGATTGGCTTGCCCCAGTCATACCCAAAGGCGCCGCTCTGCTCCGAGAAGAAGGTGAGGTAATGTTCCCGGTCGGTCGCCCATAGCCAGTCGGACGCCGTCTCGGCATAATCGCGGAAGCGCTGCTCGCTGTCGCGCAACTCGCCATAGACGGTTTGCAAGCTCGCGCACATGTCGTTGAACGCCCCGACCAGCTGGTCGAGCTCGTCGGTTCGCTGAGGCGAACGCCGTTCCAGTCGGAGCGGCGGCGGCGAACGGCGGAGGTCGTAGCCGCTGAGAAACCTCGCTGTCGCGGCGAGATGACGCGTGACGAGCCGGTGGACGATAAAGAGGATGAAAAAGGAGACAACAAAGGTCTTCGCTCCCTGGCTCGCCAAGATGACGATCGCCCTGTCGAGGAGCTCGCGATAGACCTCGTTCAGCGTGGCTTCGATCGAGAGAACGCCCAGCTGCTGCTCGGCGCCGCGGAAGGTATGGAAAATCGGGAATTCGCCTTGCACAGCGGCACCGCCCTGGCGGGAGCCGGCGCTCACCACCATCGGATCGGCGCGATCGGTGGCCTCGCGCACCTCGACGAAGCGGATCGCCGGCAGGCGAAGGATCCCGCCGACCTGTAGCTCGAGCTGTCGCGCGTCCAGGTTCCAGAGCCCTTCGCCGAGGCTGCGAAGATAGCTGCCCGCGATCTCGGACATCCGGTGTTCGATCGTTCCAACGTCGCGGCGATAGTCGAGGTAGAGCTGTAACAATGTGAGGAGCAGAGTGATCGCCGAGCTGAACAGGAGGACGCTGGCGAGGAGGCGCAGGCCGATCCCGCTACGCCAGCGGTTGAGGGAACGCCATGTCGTCCTGATCCGGGCGAGCGGTGGCGATCCGGCCTCGTACTCGCCGTCATCCTTGGTGGCGTGCGTCGCTGGATCTTGCACCATGCAAATTTTTCGCAGCGCCGGGCTCGCACAGCGTCCGGCTCACGGAATGACGACCGCCACGCGCCGCCGACTCGCTATCGAACCGGCCAGCGGCGCGGTTCGAAACTATCACACGATACCGGTTTCGAGACTATCATACGAGCCATACCGAAAGCGGCTGGCACAGGAGCTCGCTTCCGACGAGCAACAGGCGTCGTAGATTGAAAAAATCGATGAGCGAGGTCGCCGAGCATTGTTGCAATCCTCGTGAAGCTCGGCATCGCCGCGGCTGAGTTCGGGCAGGTCACACATGCTGATGGCGGATGCACGCCGATGGCGAGACTGATCGGCGGATGGTTCCGAGGTTTTCTTGGCGTGGCAATTGCCGCCGCCTGGGCACTCGGCGGACCGGCATCGACGGCCGCACCCTTGCAGCTTGTCACCGATCAGTTGCTACCTTTTGAGAACCTGTCCGACGCCGAGGCGCCGGGGTTCAGCACCGAAGTCCTAAAGCACGTCTTCGCTGCAATAGGCCAGGAAGCCTCTTTTGAGGAGTTTCCCTGGGCTCGCGCCCTGGAGCTGGTCTTCCGGGGTGAGCGCGACGCAGTTTTCACCGCGCTCCGCAATGACGAGCGAGCGCGCTTCTGCTATTTTCCCGACGAGCCGCTGCTGCGGGAAAAGTGGGTCTTCTTCGTGCGTGCCGCCGACGCCGGGAAGTTGAAGTTTTCCTCGTTCGACGATCTCGTCGGACATGACATCGCCGTGCAGCGCGGCGCGGCCGTTTCGCCCGAGTTCTGGAATTTCGTGCATCAGCATCGCAACTTCACTGAAACGGCCAGCGGCGACGCCAACTTCCGCATGCTGGAAGCCGGCCGCGTCGACTACGTCGTGGCGAGCTTCGACCAGGGGATTCGGCTGATCGGTTCGCTGGGGCTATATGGCAAGTTGCAGCCGCTGTCCTCCCGCAGCCTGAGGGAAGACGATATGTACGCCATTTTCAGCAAGGAGCGCGTTTCGCCGGCTTTTGTCGATGCGTTCTCGAACGCGTTGCATCAATTCAAGCAGACCGACGCGTTCCGGGCAATAGACCGCAAGTATTTTCCCGCAACTCCTTATCCGCCCGCCCGGTAAGCCGCTAGCGACGGTGTCGCGAGAACGGGTGCAAATCGATGAGAGCACCCGCCCGCATCCGCCGCTCACCGCCCCTCGGCCAGCTTCGCATCTCCTTGCGCACCCACTCACGCCACCCGAAACGCGTCCACGTTGACACGTTAGCCGTCATATGGCCGACGCTCTCCTCGGCCCGTTTATGAGGACACGCCCTAGTTGGACGGTGGCGAAGTCGCCCCTATGCAGCGGTGCACAGGTCGTAGAACGGGTAGTCTCTGTATAACCGTGAGCATCCTCGATGCTGCCGCGATAAGAGCGGGACATACACGTGACGCTTCTCAATAAATTCAAGTATCTCGCGGGCAATGTCGGGGTCGGCGCGGATATCGCCACGATCCACTTCCCAATCGCGCAACTCTTCTACCGCTGCATTCTCGGATGGCGCGATGATTCTGTCGAGGTTGGCCTCGCTGTGAAGAGCCGACCAAAAATCTACCGTTTTTATGTCGTGCGCCTCGCCCCCTACTCTATTAGCGGTCGCTGCGGTAGGCTACTTACCCACACCTCCTACACCACTTCTAGGGACACAACCTGAATTATGGTCTACGGTCTCCCGAACCTTCTCTGAGCGTCATCTGTGGCCTTGATCCAAGACCACCTCTCGGCCCACCGGAGCCTGCGCATTCTTTGCCCCAATGGGCATCTGGGCTTCGCGCCGATCAGGACCGGGAGCTTCGGAAGCGGCCTCGCGGCCGAGCCCGATCTGATCTGCGCCGATTCCGGATCGTGCGATGTCGGGCCGGGGCCGCTCGGAGGCGATATTTCAGCGAGTCCGCGGCAATGGCAGGTCCACGATCTCGAGCACATGCTGCTGGCCGCGCGCCGGCTCGGTGTGCCGATGATCATCGGCTCGGCCGGCGACACCGGCAGCAACAGCCGGGTCGACCTTTTTGTCGGCATCATCAAGGATCTCGCCCGCAAGCATGCGCTGACCAGATTCCGGATCGGCTATTTCTACTCGGAGGTCGGCAAAACCTATCTGCGCCGTAAGATCGAAGCCGGTGACACCATTCGCGGGCTCGACGCGCGGCCACCGCTCGATCTCGTCACGCTCGATGCGACCGATCGCCTGGTGGCGATGGCCGGGGTCCACCCCTACATCGAGCTTCTCGACCGGGGCGCCGACGTCATTATCGGCGGGCGCAGCAGTGACTGCGCAATCTTTGCCGCACCGGCGATCCGCCGGGGCTTTCCCGAAGCGCTGGCCTACTTCTACGGCAAGGTGCTGGAGTGCGCG
This sequence comes from Allostellaceae bacterium, assembly GCA_035272665.1. Classification (GTDB taxonomy): domain Bacteria; phylum Pseudomonadota; class Alphaproteobacteria; order ATCC43930; family CGMCC-115725; genus AP-15. Next base: position 2,542 of record DATEQL010000666.1, on the reverse strand, counting down.
TCGTTTTGCGCCGAGCCCTATGGCGGCAAGGAATCGGTTCTCGGCGAGATCACGATGGAGGACGTCAAGGTCACTGCGCTCTCGCCGGAGCAGCGCTGCACCGTCGCCTCGGTTGCCGGCCACGCCATGTACGAGCGCCCCAACCCGTTCTACGAATATTTCCTCGGCGGCCATATCGACATGAGCCAGTGCCGCTACGAGCAATATAACGAGCGGACCACCCGCGTCACCGGCCCGAGATACGTGTCCGCTCCCGAGTTGCGTGCCAAGCTCGAGGGTGCCGGCAAACTCGGCGAGCGATATGTCGGGATGGTCGGCGTGCGCGACCCCTACACGGTCGAGAACATCGATCAAGTGATCGGCTGGGCGCGGCGCCAGGCGATCGAGCGCTTCGGCCCGACCGGTTGGGAATTGCACTACACGGTCTACGGCCGCGATGCGGTTCTCGGCGAACTCGAACCCCGCAAGGCGTCGCCCGGACACGAGCTGTGCGTGGTCGTGCAGGCGATCGCGCCGTCGCCCGAGCTCGCCGAGGAGGTGTGCATGATCGGCACCCGCCAGATGTTCTATGCGCGCCTGCCGGCGGTGAAGGGAACCGCCGGCGGGGTCGCCTTCCTGCTCGACGAGGTGATGCCGGCGAGCCCCGCCTACCGCTGGACGGTGAACCACACGGTGCGGGTCCACGATCCGTTGGAACTGTTCCCGACCTTTCTGACCGAGGCCGGAATCTGATGGCGACAAAGCGGCTCTCCGAGATCGCCAAGACCATCCGCAGCAAGAATGCCGGGGTCGACAAGATCACCTTTGACGTGATCTTCGCCGACCGCGCCGGTTTCGACTTCGTTCGGCGCAGCGGCGTGCTGTCGCGTGCTGCGATATGCTGCATCTTTGGCATTACCGAGAGCCGGATCAGCGATTGGGTCGAATTCGAGCCGGCATTGGCGATCAAATTCACGATCTTCCGCACCGCCCCGAGCGGCAGCCCGGGCGACGCCGACATCTTCGGCAGCCAGCAATATGGGCCACTGATGGACGTTGCGGTGCCGGTGAATTGACTTGACACCTTTTCCTTCCGCTATTCGCCAGTCTCCAACCCCAGAGGAGCGACCCATGAGCCTATCAAGGGACGTGATCGAGCGCCTGCCGCGTGTCGAAGGTACCCTCAACTACCTCGCGCCAATGGCGGAAAAGCCGATGAACCTCGCCTATGACCCGCCGGCGGGCGTGCCCCGCTCGAACGGCAAGCCCGAACCGCATCGGATGACGATCTACGATGCCCGCCCGGTAGCCGCGCGCCTGTCGCTCGACGGTGAAGGCCTGGCTCTCGTCGAGCATCCGAGCGCGGTCAAGGATTTCTACGACGAGGACGAATTGCGCCGGGTTTATTATCCCGAGGCCGAGCGGCTCGTCGCGGAGGTTACCGGCGCCAACCAGGTGCTGGTGTTTGACCACACGATCCGACGCCGCGTCGTCGGGGGCGTCGATCGCTCACCCGGGACGCCGCGCCAGCCGGTGACCAGCGTCCACAACGACTATACGGTCAAGTCCGGCCCGCAACGGGTCCGCGACCTGATGGGCGAGGAGGCCGACGAATTACTCCGCCGCCGCTTCGAGATCATCAATGTGTGGCGACCGATCCGCGGACCCTTGCGCGATGCGCCGCTCGCCGTCTGCGACGCGACCAGCGTCGCGTTCACGGATTTCGTACCCTCCGACCTTGTCTATCGCGATCGGACGGGCGAGACCTACCGCGTCAGATACAACCCCGCGCACCGGTGGTTCTACGTGCCGCAGATGCGGGCGGACGAGGCCATCCTGATCAAATGCTATGACTCCGCCGAAGACGGCAGAGCCCGGTTTACGGCTCATTCCGCCTTTGACGACCCGACCGCTCCCGCCGATATGCTGCCGCGCGAGAGCATCGAATTGAGAACCCTGGTTCTCCACACTGCCTAAGCACCTCTGGCTGAGCGCCTCTGGCCCCGCCCCGCCGCGGCGGGTCAGTCGCGGCGGTAGGGGTAGCAGCGCCCTCGCTCGAGAGCGAGACCGAAATGTTGGCCGAGCGCCTTGATCGCGTCGGCGTGATCGACATACGGGTCGGCGTTCGCCATACCGACGATGATCGGCCGGAAGCTCCGGTCGTCGTGTCCCCCGGGCGGGAGCATCGCGGTGACCAAGGGATTGCCCTCACCGTCGCGTAATGTCAGGAACAGCGGCATCTCGCGCTGAATATGTGCTTTGAGCCCGATCTCCTGCTCAAAGCGGACTTTGGAAGACGACTGAAAGGTCTCGGTCGCCTTCTCCTGCTCCTTACGAAAGAACTTCTCGACGGCGTGTCGCATGCCGTCGGATTCACTGGCGGCCTCGGCTTCGGTCTCGATCCTAAACCAGGTGTTCCCGCCTGGGGCATCGCAAACGTATCTCATGCATCCTCCAACATTCCATACGACGAGCGGGGGGCAGGTGCTGCATTATCGGCGGAGGACGAGATGCCGGCAAGGCTAAGTCCGCAACCCCGCGTCAGCTAATATAGCAGGATTTT
>DATEQL010000665.1:0-5378 GCA_035272665.1 Allostellaceae bacterium | reverse complement strand
GGAGAGACGGACGACTCGGTCTACGTATGGCTGCGGCGCTTCGAAAGCGAAGCCGAGCGCGAGGCGCTCTACAAGGCGGTGTACGAGAGCGACCATTGGAAGACCAAGATTGCGCCGCGCGTGCCGGACTGTCTCGACCGCGCCGCGATCGTCGTGACGCGCATCATCCCGACCGCGAAATCGACGATGCGGTAGGGCTATTCCCAGCGCGCGACTTCGTCGAAGCCGAGGCGCGGCAGTCGCGGCCGCAATCTGTCGCGGTCGCCGTAGCCGATGTTCAGCAGAAAGTTCGTACGGTATCGGCGATCGGGAAAGAATGCTGCGTCGACCTTGTCTGCGTCGAACCCGGACATCGGCCCGCAATCGAGCCCCTGCGCGCGTAACGCCAAGATGAAATAGGCGCCCTGCAACGACGAATTGCGCAAGCCGGTCTCCTCGGCGAGTGCCGAATTCGTGGTGAACCAGCCCCGCGCGTCGGTATGCGGATAGAGCCGAGGCAATAGCTCAAAAAATTCTCGATCATAGGCGACGATCGCGGTGATCGGCGCGGTCCGCACCTTCTCGTAATTGCCCGACGAGACGCAGGGCAGGAGCCCCTCTTTGGCCGCCGGGCTGCGCACCAGCACGAGACGCATCGGCTGACAATTGCCGCTTGTCGGACCGAGGCAGGCGAGATCGAACGCAGCCTCGATCAGGGCTTCCGAAACCGGCCGCGGCTGCCAATGCGAGAAGGTGCGGGCTTCGTGGAATAGGGCTGCGAGGACCCGGCTTCCCTCGGGTTCGTCACGCATTGACGCGGCGGATCAGCTCCGCCCAGCGGTCGAGCACCGGCAAGGTCTTGCCGGCCGGCTCCGGCGGCAAGGTGGTCACCACGCGGGTGACGCCCATGTCGCGGTAGCGCTTCAACAGATCGGCGTCCTCGGTGCCGCCGAACAGCGTGATCGGCAGCGCAGCGGGGTCGCGGCCGGCTTCCGCCACCATCTGCTTGAACTTCGGCAGGTACTCGTCGACGTCGCCGTAGGGTGCCCGCCCGGCGATCGGCACCCAGCCGTCGCCGTAACGCACGGCGCGACGCGCCGCATGCGGAAAGGCGCCGCCGACGATGATCGGCGGATGGGGCTTCTGGACCGGCTTTGGCCAGGTCATCATCGGCGGGAAGTTGACGAACTCGCCGTGATATTCGGGCTTCGACTGGGTCCAGATCGCCTTCATCGCTTCGATCCGCTCGCGCATCAGCTTGAAGCGGGTCTGGAAGGCGGTGCCGTGGCCCTCGATCTCCTCGCGGTTCCAACCGCCGCCGACACCGAACAGAAACCGGCCGCCCGAGACCTGGTCGATCGAGGCGACGAGCTTTGCCGTCTGGATGGGGTCGCGCTGCACCACGAGGCACACGCCGGTGGCGAGCTTCAAGGTTTTGGTGACGACCGCCGCGGCGCTGAGCACGATAAACGGGTCCATCACCTCGTAATAGGGCTTCGGCAGCTCGCCCCCGCCCGGAAACGGCGTCCGGCGCGGCATCGGGATGTGCGAATGCTCAGGCGCCCACATCGACTCGAAATCGCGCGCCTCGAGGGCCTGGGCGAGTTCCACCGCCGGGATCGAATAATCGGTGTGAAACATCGATACGCCAAAATGCATTTTTCCGCTCCCGCTGATGTTGCCCCCGTCGCTCCGAAACTTACCCAGCGACATCGGCTTCCGAAAGCCCCTCCCTTCCCTCCCCGCTCGCGAGGGAGGGTCAGGGTGGGGGTCGGGCGGAAAAGGCCTCCCAGCCGTTGCGCCGCAGCCCGCAGGCCGGGCAGTCGCCGCAACCATAGCCCCAGGGGTGGCGGTGCACCCGATCGCCGAGATAGCAGCTGTGCGTTTCCTCCCGCACCAGTTCGACGAGCGCGGTGCCGCCGAGCCTCTGGGCGAGCGCCCAGGTCGCTGCCTTGTCGCGCCACATCAGCGGCGTGTGGATGACGAACCGGTGATCCATGCCGAGCGACAAGGTCGCCTGCAACGCTTTGAGCGTGTCGTCGCGGCAATCGGGATAGCCCGAATAGTCGGTCTCGCACATGCCGCCGACGAGATGCCGGGCACCTCGGCGATGACCGACCGCGGCGGCAAAGGTGAAGAAGAGCAGGTTGCGGCCGGGAACAAAGGTGTTCGGTAGCCCGCTGTGCGCGAATGCGATCGCGGTCTCCCGGGTCAGTGCGGTATCGCTGACCTGCCCCAATACGCCGAGATCGACCAGATGGTCGTCGGCCAGCTTGCGATCCCACCGAGGGAACTCGCGGCGCAGGCGATCCAACACCGCCGTCCGGCAATCGAGCTCGATGCGGTGGCGCTGGCCGTAGTCGAAACCGATCGTCTCGACCGCAGCGAAACGCTCGAGCGCCCAAGCCAGGCAGGTCGTCGAATCCTGTCCGCCGGAAAACAGGACGAGCCCCTTTTCGGGGGTCGTGGCGGTTCCTTCACGCGCAGCATCGCTCACGCCGACCAGATAGGGCCTCGCACCGTCCGCATCAACAAGATGCGGGCGATCCGGTTTCCCCGTCTCAGCGGCGGATCAGTGTGGCGCAGAGAAAGCCGACCGCGAAGGCCACCGCTAGGCTCGTCAGGGGGTTGTGCTCGACCTGTTGCGAGACCGTGCCGACGGCGTGCTCACCTTGGTTGCACAGTTCCTTCGCCATGTCGCGGGCGCGGTCCTGCAGGCCGTGCGCCCAGTGCTCGCTGACCTGCGTCAAATCGTGCATAGCGCGCGATGCCTGGTCGATCCCCGAACGAAGCTTCCCGATGGCTTCAGTCGCCTGCCGGGAATTCAGCAGAGTCCCGTCGCCGCCACCGCCATCCGATTGCATCGGCGACCGATCCTCGGCTTCCTGCTTTTGCCCCCGCATCGCCCTGTCCTCCTTTAACGCCGAACCTCTGGAGCAAACGCCCGGCGAAGCGGAATCACTCCGCCAGACGGTCAGCCATCCTGCTATAATTCCGCCACCGGTCTCGGAGGTGCCCATGAACACCAACACAAATCCATATCTCGCCCTCGGGGTGCGGCCTTTCATCAACTGCTGCAGCGTCCGCACGATGCATGGCGGCAGTTTGATGCTGCCGCAGGTGCGCGCGGCAGTCGCCGAGGCGTCGCGCTGGTTCGTCAATCTGGACGAGCTGATGGAGGCGGCCGGAAGGCGCCTCGCCGAGCTGACCGGGGCAGAGTGGGGCCTCGTCACCTGCGGCAGTGCGGCCGCCGTGGCGCTGGGGACGGCGGCCTGCGTCGCCGGCAACGACCCGGTCAAGATGCTGCGCCTGCCGTTCACCGACGGCATGGTCAACCGGGTCATCATCCCGAAGAGCCAGCGTTTCGCCTATGACCAGGCGGTGCGGATGATCGGCTGCCGGATCGTCGAGATCGACACCCGCGAGGACCTCGACCGGGCGCTCGCGGAGCCGGTGGCGATGGTCGTGCTGCTCGGCAAGCAGGAGCACCTGACGAGTGTCCGGCTCGAGGAGATCGCCGCCGTCGTCAAGCCGCGCGGCATTCCGATCATGGTCGATGCCGCCTCCGAGCATCTCGAACGCCCGAGCCCGTGGCTTGTGCGCGGCGCCGACCTCGTCGTCTACAGCGGCGGCAAGTTCCTGCGCGGCCCGCAGACGAGCGGACTGCTGCTCGGCTCGAAGCCCTTGGTCGAAGCGGCTTGGCGCAACGCCTCGCCGCACCAGGCGCTGGGCCGGCCGATGAAGGTGTCGAAGGAAGACGTCATCGGCGTTTTGACCGCCCTCGAATACTGGTTCGAGGAGCGCGATCAGGCCGTCGAGCGGCAGAAATGGTACGACGATCTGGCGGTCATCGCCGAGCGGGTCGCACGGATGCCGCTCGCGCGAGGCGAGGTGATCGAGCCCGAAGGTGTGGATCTGGTGCCGCGGCTGCGCGTCTCCTGGGACCGATGGGAGTACCCGCTCGACGGGCTGGCGTTGCGCCAGCATGTGCTCGACGGCGAGCCGCGCATCATGCTCGACGACAATTCGGCGACCGAGGATTCGATCGTGATCGACCCGTTCCAGCTGCAGCCCGGCGAAGCGGCACAGGTCGGCGACAGGGTCGCGGCGGTATTGCGCGATGCGAGCGGGGCGTCGCCGGCGCCGCGCCATCCGCCGCCGAGCGAAATCGCCGGCAATTGGGAATTGCGGGTCGACTTCCTGCAGGGCTCGCGCGTCCATCGGCTCGAGATCGAGCAGCGCGGCCACGAGCTCGCCGGCCAGCAGCGCTCGACCCATTTCGAGGGACCGGTCGCCGGCTGGCTGAGCGGCGAGCTGATCCAGCTCTCCTTCACCTCGCGCTATGAAGGCAGCACGATCTGCTATTTCTTCGATGGCGAAATCCGCGACGGCGTGATGAGCGGCACGGCCGTGCTCGGCGCCGCCGGCGACCAGAACCACGGCATCGTCAACCGCGGCCAGTTCGGCACCGGCCGATGGCAGGCCAGCCGCGTGGCGTGACCCTTCCTCCCTCAGAGCAGGGAGAAAAATCGATTCGACGCCTGAAATCGTTCGCCTGATTACTAATAACACCAGCTCAATCAACGGCTTAGGGGGCCGATACCCGGCGCCGTCAGGGAATGTTCTGAGGGAGGCCGGTTGGCCTCTGAGGGAGCGAACAGGGAGGGAGATCCTCGGCATGACATATCGCCGAGTTTGCATTATCGCATCGATATTCGTACGATAAATTGCGTTTACTATATTGACGATATCACGATTTTATGGCATAAACTCCGCCATTTCGAAGCTAACGCGTTGCGAAAAGGATGCCGCATATGGCGGAGGACGAGAACGATTACAAGGTGGGCCCGGGCCGGCCGCCGTTGCACACCCGTTTCCGGAAGGGGCAGTCCGGCAACCCCGGCGGCCGCAGCAAAAAGAACCTGCCGGCATTGCTGGCCGATGCGCTCAACGAGCCGGTCTTTGTCACGATCGACGGCGAACGCCGCCAGATCACCAAGCGCGAGGCGGTCGTCCATCAGCTGGTCAACAAATCCACATCAGCTGATTTGCGCGCGACCAAGATGCTGTTCGACATGATGAAGGACGCCGAGCAGAAGGCCGGCGTCGCCGCGCCGGCGCCCGAACGCCGCCGGCTCGAGGAGGCGGACAAGGAAGTCGTGCAACTATTGAAGGAGCGGCTACGTCGGCAAATTCTCGCCGAGATGGCCGAGCAGGCCGAGAAGGCCGCGAAGGAGGTGGAGGCCGTCGACCCAATCGGGGAAAGCCCGGATGACGCATGACGAGCTGGTAGAGGAGCTTCACGAACTGAAGCGTCGCAACGAGACGCCCATTCCTCTGATCGAAATGTTCGATGCCGTACTTTCCCTCGATCCGAGACTCAGCAGGAAAGCGAGGCG
>DATEQL010000664.1:0-10840 GCA_035272665.1 Allostellaceae bacterium | reverse complement strand
TCCCGGATGATCGACGGCAAGCGAGCCCGATCCGCCGGCGTGACATCGATGATTATTCCCTAGCGCATGCCGCACAGTCGCACAGCCGGCGTCCCGAGAAAACTCTAATTTGGACTCTTCCGTCAGGTGTAATCGACTAGCACCATTTCGTTCGGCAGGTCGGCAATAACCGCACTTGGCTCACTGCAACAGCCGAAACTGCGGGAGACCCACCGGCGAAGCGAAAGGAATTCGAACTTTCGGTCCCCAACTAGGGTGAGCTTCGTTCTCGCTCCATGCCGTTCGTCCCGTTCCGCGGGATGACCGGCAACAGGAGGTGCGAGGGGCGGGCCGCCTCGACGAAGACACGGTTGCGGGCGATGCGGGGCTGCTGCCACGCGCCTTCCGGCTCGCCAGAATTCGGGTTGACGTCGAAATGCGGGAAATTGCTGCTCGATATGTCGAGCCGCAGCCGGTGATCACGGCAGAACAAATTGGCGATCGGGAATAGCTCGATGGTGATCGCATAGACCTCGCCCGGCACCATCGGTACCGGCCGCTCCCAGCTGTCGCGATAGCGCACCCGCAGCAACCCCTCGGTCAGGTTCATCGCAAAGCCGAGCGGGAAATCCGCGCTGGTGGATAGACGTCGATCAGTTTCGCCGTGAAGTCCGTGTCGAGAGCGTCGGAGGCGATCCACAGCCGCACCGTAACCGGCCCGGTGACTTCGAGTTCATGGTCGAGCGGTGGCGTCCCGAACACCAATACGTCGGAGCGAGGGGCGGTGGCGCTTTGGTCGAAGGCGCCGGCATGCATGACAGGCTCGCCCGAGCTGATCGCGCCGCCCACCGTCGGCGCCGGATCGTGCGGATCGAAGGCGTAGTCGACCGCGCCCGAACCCGCCGCCGCCTCTGCAGCAAGGCTCCGGTCGGCATGCAGGTAGAGCCGGGTCCAGCGGGTCTGCGGCAGCGGCCACTCGGCCGCGCTGCGCCAGCGCCCGCCATGCTCCAGGCGGCCGTCACGATTGCGGCGCCCCGAGCCGCCGCCCATAACGAAGACGCGCACCGGCGGCTCCTCGTCGACACCGTTGGCGAGCCCCTTGAGCCAGCGGTCGAACCAGCGCCGGCGCAATTCAAAGAAATCCTCCGCGAGGTTGCCATCGACCGGAGCGGCGGGGCCAAATTCCACCTCGCCGGCATGGCTCAACGAGCGGTTGCCATGGGTCCACGGCCCAAGGATCAGCTGCATCCGGCTGCGCTTTACTCGCGACAGGCCGACGTAGTTCTCCATCGCCGTGCGGGCATAGGGGTCGTACCAGCCCGACAAATGCACGATCGGCACATCGGCGTAGCGATCGCAGAAGCCTTCCGCATAGATCCCCGGCTGCTTCCAGTAATCGTCAAAGACGCCGTGCGACCATTGCTCGAACAGATAGTCCTCGTATTCGAGGTGCGGCGCTGATCGGCGAGTCCCTTTTATGCCAGGGCATGCGGCGGAACCAGGCGCCGATGTCCTGCGCCTCCAACACCGCCTTCACTGCCGGGTCGCGGGCATCGGCGAGAGCGTTGCGATAGGCCCATGTCGCCTGCTTCAGATCGAATGCGCCGCCATGCCGGATGCCGCTGCGGTAGGCATTGGAGAAGCCACCGCAATCGAGGAACTGCGCTGCCAGCCCCGGCGGGTCGAGGCAGCCGAGGGCCGCTTGAGTGTGGGCTGCATAGGACAGCCCGAAGGTGCCGACCAGGCCATTGCACCAAGGCTGGCGTAGGAGCCAAGCGAGCGTGTCGCAACCGTCATCGGCCTCGCTCAGGTATTTTGTGAAATGACCGCCCGAATGATAGCGGCCGCGGCAGTCCTGATAGGCGACGGCATAGCCGTGCTTGACGAAATAAGCGGCGACTTCGGCCCGCGACCGTGGCCTCGCGGCTGCCGCGGTGCGCTCGGACCGGCTCGGTGCCGATTTGTCGTAAGGCGTGCGTTCTAGGAGCACCGGAAACGGCCCAGGCCCGGCCGGCCGGTATACATCGGTCGCCAGCATCGCACCGTCGCGCGCTCGCACCATCAGATCGCGCTCGACGACGATCTCGCCCGTGTCCGTCATCCGCCATCCCTCCCAGAGCCGGTCGTCGATCCTCCCCGCCGCCGCGGAACGATGCTCGCGCCGCCATCATCCCCGAACTCTATCCAAGTCGGCGCATGATCGCTCGCCTTCTCCCAACTGCGCACCTGCCGGTCCACGTCCGCCGCGACCAGCCGGTCAACAATCGATGGGCTGAGGAGCAGATGGTCGATCCGGAGGCCTGCGTTCCGGGCCCACGCGATTCGGAAGTAGTCCCAAAAGGTATAGATGCGCTCACCTGGATGAAGTGCCCGCACCGCATCAGTCCAGCCTTGCGCAAGCAGGCGATGGAACGCCTCCCGGACCTCGGGCCGGAACAGCGCATCATCGACCCAGCGCTCCGGCTTATAAACGTCGAGTTCGGTGGGCATCACATTGAAATCGCCGGCGAGCACGACGGGCATACCTGTCGCAAGAAGCTCCGCGGCGTGCCTATCCAGCCGATCGAACCAGCGCAGCTTGTAATCGAACTTGGGACCGGGCGCCGGATTTCCGTTGGGCAGATACAGGCAACCAATCAATATCCCATCGACTGCCGCCTCGATGTAGCGGCTGTGCGCATCATCCGGATCGCCCGGTAGGCCGCGGCGCGTCTCTATCGGCGCCCTGTTGCGCGCTAGTATAGCGACGCCGTTCCAGCTCTTCTGACCATGCCAGACCGCGCGATAACCGGCTTCCCGGATTGCAGGCTCGGGGAATTTCTCGTCCTGCGCCTTGAGCTCCTGCAGGCAGACGACGTCCGGCTTGGCTTCGGCCAGCCAGCGCATCAGCACCGGAAGCCGGCCATTAACGCCATTCACGTTGAAGGTCACGATCTTCATTCAGGAACAAACAAGATTGCAGGCCGCGAGGGAGGCTCCAAACGAATCGAGCGTATGTCAGCACGAAGTTGGCCAGCCGGCCGGCCTGTGAGACACTTGAGCGAAATATAGCCTGCAACGCACTGCGAGAGGGAGAAGACATGGCTGACGACGACGCTTTATTCCAAAAAGGCATGCCGATCCGGCGCGAGGTGCTGGGCCCTGAATATGTGGACGCCTCGATGGCGCGCGCGGACGAATTTATGATGTCGTTCCAGCGGGCGACTACCGCTTGGGCATGGGGCTGGGCGTGGGGGGATGGAACACTCGACCGAAAGACCCGCAGCTTGATGAATTTTGCGATGCTCACTGCCCTGAACCGGGCGCCCGAGATCAAGCTGCACGTTAAAGGCGCGCTCAACAACGGCGTGACTGTCGAGGAGATCAAAGCTGCCTTGCTGCATGCGACAGCCTATTGTGGAATTCCGGCCGGGCTCGATGCATTCCGCGCCGCACATGAAGTGCTGGTCAGCGAGGGCGCGCTGAGCAAACCCTGAGACGGCAGCTCGAACGGGAACTCAGAAACAGGTTATTCGAATCCGCCGCCTCCGCCAGCGAGTCGGATCTCGTGGTCGCCGAAACCCCTTCGCCGGAAGGTTCGTCGAGGATCTGAAAACGCTGTTCAAGGCGGGTCTGGCCGCAGGTCAGTTCCGATTAAATTGACATACCTGTGGACCTATCCATCCTGTCCTTGTCGGTGGGTGCTTTCTCCCGCGATGTGCACGATCTGCAGTATGCTAGCAATAGGAGGTCGTTATGGTGAGGCTTGGTGGGGCAGCGTCGCCGACTTACATCAGTGTATTCCGAGGAATCCGAGCGCATTTTCTTCGGCATGACATCGAGCTCGACTGGGTGCTCTACTCGGACTATGATGCGTTGGTTGAGGCATTCGCCAGACGGGAGATCGATCTGGCGTGGAATGCTCCCCTTGCCTATGTAAAGATAAAGCGTCGCCTCCAGGATCTCTGTCAGGTGGTGGCGATGCGGGACGTTGATGTCAACTTCACGACGCATTTTATCACCCATGCTGGTTCGGCTATTACTACGGTCCAGGATCTCAAAGGCAAGCGGGTCGCCCTGGGGAGTCGAGGCTCGATGCAGGCCGGGTTATTACCGTACTATTTCTTGCAACAGCTGGGGCTCGATCCAGCGCATGATTTGGCCGCCTGTAGCTTCTATGACGAGCGCCAGGGCGATGCTCAGTTGGATGAGCGCGATGTCGTAGAGCGGGTCGGTCGACACGAGTATGATGCCGGTGCTGTGAGTCGGCGGACCATCGAGGCCTTGCAAACAGAGGGGACTCTGGCGCCAGACAGCTTCCGGATAATATGGTCCAGTCCGGGCTATAGTCACTGCTGTTTCACGGCGCACAGCGACATGGATCCGGCGGATGTGGTGCATCAGGTGGATCTCTTTTGAGCGCGTTGCGCGTCTTCTCGCGTTTTTTGAGCAATATTCCGATCTCAAGGCCAATCTGAACTTCCTGTCCTTGCAGTCGCAGCTCGAGCGTGCGGAGAACCGCATTGCGGTTGCGCGCCGCGACTACATCGAAGCGAACAGACAGCCCCTCAAAGGCAATGTGCCGATGCCGCGCTGGCACGGGTCGTGGAGCCGCGCCTTAGTCGCGATTGTGAATTAGCGCCGAAATGCGACCCGATCGGGCTGCCAAGCTGCGGGCAAGCGGGGATGGTATCAGGTCCGGTTGGCATAGGCGGCTTCGAAGAAAGAGAGTTCGAGGGCGACAGCGCGACGGCAGAAGTCGCGGCACAGATCCGCCTGCGCAGGGCCGACCCGGTCCAACTCCGCGCGCAGGAAATCGACGAAGCCGCGAAACTCAGGATTGTCGTGCAGTGTGATCCACTCGGCGTGCACAAAGTTGTCCGGCAGCGGCTTCGGCGCGCGGGAGGCCCAGTCGAGATAGAGCCACTCGGCCACAACGAGGACCGAAAGCGCGGCCGCATAGCTGCGCGTTTGCGCCGCCTCGCGCATGATCGCCTGGAAGCCAGCGGTCGGCTGAGTATCGGGATCGGCCGCGCGCCTGTCCTCCGTGACGCCGAGCGCCTCGAACGCGCGGAGGAAATAGGTGTTCTCCTCGCCCGACACCATGCCGATGAAGCGAGCGAAGCGAAGCTTGGCCGCGAACGTGTCGGCGCTGGCGAGCACCGCGCCGAGCAGCGTCAAGAAGCTGTCGAGGAAGCGGTGGTCCTGGATGAGATAGCGCGCCATCACCGCATCGGGCACGGCCCCGGCGAACAGCTCCTTGACGAAGCGATGCCCCACGGCATGCGACCAGTCAGGCTCGCTCGCAGCGCGCAAGGTTTCGGTGAAGCGTTCAGGCATGTGTGTTTCCGCCGAAGATCGATGATCAGGATAGCGGCTCGATGGAGTCAAGGAGACTCCGCTGGTGCGGGAACGCTAACCGAGAACTCGAATCCCGTCGCGTCCCCGGCCACCACCTGACGCCGCGCCTCCGGCGATAACGGCTCAAGTGCGCAACCTAGCCCCACTTCGACGGCTGTTCCCGACGGCGGATAAATCGGCTCGCTCTCGGGGTGGCTCTCCCGCTCTTCGTCTGCCGAATGACTAGGGAGTACTCCCACGCATCGAGGCCGGATGTCCCGGTAACGCGAGGCTGCCGACCTTGGCGAGCGTATCACCGTCACGCCGCAGGACATCGATGTCGCCCTCAACGAAATTACCCACGTAGAGGTATTGCCCATCGGGGCTGAACGCGATGCCTTCGGCGAGGCCGCCCACATCAGTCTGCGCCACCTTGCGCACGGTCTTTCCCTCGATCTTGAGGAGCGCCACGTAGGATTTTTCATGCCGGTAGAAGGCGGTCTTGGGTGCGCCGCCGGTGCCGTTCAGGATCAGTGAGGCGGCATAACCGCCGGTCGGGCTGACGGCGAGCCCTTCCGGGCCATCGCCGACAACTACCTGATCGATGACGCGGGGCGGGCTCGCTTCCAGGTCGATGATACCGACGGTGTCGACCTGGCCGTCCTGGCCGCCGCCAATGTTGTTGACGATCGCGAGCTTGCCGTCGGGCGTGATCTGGACGTTTAGCGGGTTGAGGCCGGTCGCCATGTCGTAGTTCTTGCCCTCCACCTGGGCGTAGCTGACCTTCTGGCCGTTGATGTCGAGCAATCCCACCCGGTTGGCGCCGCTCTTGACAACGAGCGCGCGCTTGCCGTCAGGGGTGATTGCGACGGCGACGGGGAATGCCGGGGGCGGTGCCGCCACCGCGGGCGTCGGCTGGGTCGCGACCGACACCGTGCCGACGGGTTTCACGTTCTTGCCGTCGATTGCCAGCACGGTGACCGAGTCCTGGGCGCGGTTGGCGACCAGCGCCAATGTCCCGGCGCGGTTGATCACCATCCCCGAAGCCTGTTTGCCGGCCTCGACCGTGGCGATCTGGACGGGTGGCGACGCGGTCAGGTCGATCACGTAGATCTTGTTGTCCGGCACCCCCTTCCAGTCCTCGCCGTCTCTCACCCAGTCGAGGGAATTGGCGACCAGGGCCAGATGCTGGTCGGGTGTAATCGCCAGGTTGACCGGCGGCCCGGTGATCGTGTTCATCAGTGGCAGATTTGCGACGATCCGCGGCTTGGTGGGGTCACGGATGTCGATGATCGACACCGTGTCCTTGCCCGCCGCGTGCCGGACGGTCTTGCCGGTCTCGTCGAATGATACCTTCTCGTCGTTGCCGGTGATCAAGAGTTGCGCCCGGGTGCCGCTGGCCGGCGCAAGCAGTGTGCTGGCAGCCGCGCTCAGCGCCAGCAGCCGCAAGAAAGCCTTCATGATCTCCTCCCGTATGGTCGCGTTTGTTGACGCCACTCTGTCACGCAAGGGACCGCTGCGCCACGGCTGTCTGTGGGGGCCACTAGGAACGGCGTCGTCACAGCTCCAAGCCATTGTGGAGCAGCGACGAGAGCGCTACCCCGCCTCACATCGCGCAGGGCAGTGGGCTCTCGTTGCCCGCGAGAGCGGGACCGGCGGCACCGGTTGGACCGGGTCGAAGGAGAAGAGGAATGCTGGTGGGAGACCTTGCGCTCACGATGGCGGCCGTGTTCACCGGAGCAGCGATCTACATCAATATCGCCGAGCAACCAGCGCGCCTTCAGCTCGACAATCGCTCTCTCCTCGCCGAGTGGAAGCCGGCCTATAAGCGGGGCTACATCATGCAGGCGAGCCTCGCCATCGCGGGCGGGCTCTTCGCGCTCGTTGCCTACGTCAGCGTCCTTGACTGGCGTTGGCTGCTCGGAGCCGTCGTCCTGCTCGCGAATTGGCCTTACACGATCTTCTTGATCATGCCGACCAACAGGCGTCTCATGGACACGCCGCCGGAGGCTGCCACGGCCGAAACGCGCCGCATGCTTGAGCGGTGGGGCGCCCTCCACCGCCGGGCGAAGTGCTCTTGGCCTTGCGGCAACCCTGATCTTTCTGTGGGCTCAGCGGTGAAGCTCAGAAGACAGCTGTACTGCCACCGAACTGAGGGGCAGGTGGACAGCGGGACTCCCGCAGCGACACGGTTGGTTCGTTCGTCTACCGCCGAGGTCTGCTCCCCGCGAGAAGAGAAGGACGTAGCGTCCATGATCCTCTATAGAAATCCACCTACATCTCCTACATCTACGAAATCGTCGTGGGTGTGGTTGTGGGTTTATGATCACGTATAGATCATAAGTCATTGTATAAATTATATATTCTGCTTAGTAATGGCGGAGGGAAGGGAAGCTGTTGCGTCAGGTTGCGGCATTCAGCACCATGTCCGCCGCCTTTTCACCGATCATGATCGACGGCGCATTGGTATTGCCTGATGTCAGCGTCGGCATGATCGAGGCATCGGCGACCCGTAGGCCGGCAATGCCATGGACGCGAAGCTGGGCATCGACGACGGCTGACGGGTCGGACCCCATCTTGCAGGTCCCGACCGGGTGGTAGGTGGTTTCTGCCGCCTGCTTCACCCAGTCGAGGATTTCGTCATCGGTGGTCAGATCGGCGCCGGGCACGACTTCGCTCACCTGAAACGGAGCCATGGCAGGGGCGGTCATGATCGCACGGGCGATGCGGACCGCGCGCACCGTCAGCTCCGCATCGGGCGGCGACGACAGGAAATTGAAGTTGATCGCTGGCGGCCGGCGCGGATCGGCGGCGGTGATATGAATCTGTCCCTTGCTCTCCGGACGCATCGGGTGGGCATAGAGGGTTACGCCCGACTGGCGGGAAATCCTCGGGCCTCTCGGGCTGGGTTCGGTCAGCATCGGGATCCAGCCCAGCATCAGGTCCGGCGCCTCCAGGCCCTCGCGCGAGCACACGAACGCTCGGATCGGGGCGCCCGCCATGGCCAGCATGCCCTGCCGGAACAGCGCGTAGCGCATCGCCTCATGCACCAGACGGAGGCCGCGCCCACGATCGTTGAAGGTGACGCCCTTTTTGCCGATCAGCCAGCGGGTGCGCGGCACGTAATGGTCGCGGAGGTTTTCGCCGACGCCGGGCAGAGCGTGGCGCACCTCGATGCCGAGATTGCGCAGGCGTTCGGGCTGGCCGATGCCGGATAATTCCAGCAATTGCGGCGAGTTGATTGTGCCGGCGCTGACGACGACCTCGCGCGCCGCCCGGGCCTCGCGCACATCGCCAGCGACAGAGTAGCGGACGCCGGTGCAGCGCTTGCCACCGAGCACAAGTCCCTCGGTCAAGGCCTCGGTCTCGATATGCAGGTTCCGCCGCTTGCGGACCGGGTCAAGATAGCAGCGGGCCGTGCTCATGCGGCGGCCGGCGGCGATCGTCGCCTGGCTCATCGCGATGCCTTCCTGGCTGGCGCCGTTGTAATCCGGGTTGTGCCGGATGCCGACCTCTGCCGCGGCCTTGATGATCGTCGCGAAGAGCGGATCGCGCGGTTCCGGATTGGTGACCCGAAGTGGGCCCTGCCAGCCGCGGAAGGCAGCGTCACCCTCGCCGGCATAGCTTTCCATGCGCTTGAAGAAAGGCAGGATCTCGTCGTAGCTCCAGCCGCGGTTGCCCATCTGCGCCCAGGTATCGAAGTCCTGCGCCTGGCCGCGCACGAACACCATGCCGTTGATCGAGCTGGAGCCACCGAGCAGCTTGCCGCGCGGTACGGGGATCCTGCGGCCATTGGTGTTTGCCTCGGGCTCGGAGGAATAGAGCCAGTTGGCCGCGGGATTGGCGATCAGCCTGGCCATACCGATCGGAATGACGGACCAGGGATGGCTCGCCCGACCCGCTTCGAGCAACAGCACCGTGTTGCGGGGATCTGCCGATAGTCGGTTCGCAACGGCCGCACCGGCCGACCCGGCGCCGACGACAATGTAGTCGTAGGTTTGCATGTATGGTGCTCCCGCGCCGGCCGCCACGCCGGGCTTGCAAGACCAGGCCCGAGGCTGATCCCCCTCGAGGGCGATCGCCCGCCGGTCAGGCACTATGCCGGGCTTGAAGGGGTGATCAAGCCCGCCATTGCCTGCCCCTCCGCAAACGAATGCCGCTTCTTCGTTCCGCTCCTGTAGAGTGGCGCCCGATCAGCCGCACGTCAGGCTGGTTCGGCCCGGCCGGGAAAGCCCTCCAGCACTATCGCCGGCGGTTCACCTCGCCGCGGACTGGGGTGCCAAACGACAACCTGATCCGTTACCGCGCAAGCTCGCCAAGCTTATCCCCGGCCCGCAGGCGATCCTTGCCACCTGAGGTAGGAACGCCAATCATTCGCCCGCCCGACCCGGGTCCCGCGCCACATCCCTCACGCGCCCGCCGCCCGGCTGACTGCCGACGCGGCCCCGACCTTGGCGGGCATCGACGCTGGCACGGGTTCTCCGCGAGACTGTGGACTGCTTTGACGCTGAGCTGAACACTACCTTGGCCACACCGGGATTATTGGCGACCACGCGAGACGCCTCACTCTGCCGCATCCCCATCGCATCACCGAGTTCGCAGGCACGCTCAGGACTCTTTCGCGAGAGGGACCGAGAGTTCGAATCCTGTTCCCTCCCGCCCCCCGGATCCCCGAACAATAGGTGCCCCATAACAGGTAAGGGACAGATCGAGGAATTTTCGGGGAGGAATAATGCGGTTCGGCAATTCTGCCCGCCTCAGTCGAGTTGGTAGAGCCGCTTCGCCGTGCCGCTATAGAGGGCGAGCTTCTCGGTTTGTGAGCATCCGGCGGTGATGCGCTTGAACGCGTTCCACAGCGTCGCGTAGCCGGTCCCCATCTTGTCCACGGGGAAATTGCTTTCGAAATTGCAGCGTTCGGCACCGAACAACTCGATACAAGGTTCGACATAGGGCCGCCAGGCCGCCGACCAGGCCGCAGAATTCGGCGGCACCGGCAGCTCCCGGAAATTGAGCGCGGCGCCGCGGTTCAGCATGCCGCCGAGTTTGACGGAGATGTTCGGGCACGTCGCCAACTCCGCCATGCTGGCCCGCCTCGCGGCGTGGACTTCGTCCTTCTTGCCGGCATAGGCGCCATAGCCGAGCACGCCGCCGACGTGACACATCACGATCGTCGCCTGCGGCACCGCCCGCGCCAGCGCGATCACATCGGCGAGTTGCGGATGGTAGCACCAGGCGTCGAGCGCCAGCCCGCGCGCGGCGAGCCGCGCCACCCCGGCGCGGATTTCGGGCCGGGCGTACCATCGTCGCATGCCAATGCCGCCTTGGTTTGCCGAAGCCAAAGATGACCTGTAGCCTTGTCTGCAACGCTTCGCCGCGAACTCGATTTTCGTGATACCGCTCATCGAGCCACGTGCGCAGTAACTGAAGCTGATCCGTGCTGACCTTGTCACGGTCCTTGGCTCTCCAGTATCGCTGGGTGGCAAGATACAGGGCGCTAGCTGTCTCGGCCATGCCGACGATCAAATCGTGGCGCAGCTGTTGA
>DATEQL010000663.1:0-5474 GCA_035272665.1 Allostellaceae bacterium | reverse complement strand
CTATGGTCGGTGGGATGTTGCCGTCGATCGGGGCGAAGGCCCCTATCTTTGGGCGACCGACGGACGCAAATTCCTCGATTTTACCAGCGGCATCGCAGTGACCGGGCTCGGTCACTGCCATCCGCATCTCGTCGGCGCCATCACCGAGCAGGCCAAGCGCCTGTGGCACACCTCTAACCTGTTCCAGATCCCTGGCCAGGAGCGGCTGGCGCAGCGCCTCGTCGACAACACCTTTGCCGACACGGTGTTCTTCGGTAATTCCGGTGCCGAGGCCTGCGAGCTGGCCCTCAAGATCGCGCGCAAATATCAATCGGAGACGGGTCACCCTGAACGCTGGCACATCATCGCCTGCGAGGGCTCGTTTCACGGCCGTACCCTGGCGACATTGGCCGCGGCGGGGAACGAGGCCTATCTCAAGGGTTTCGGACCGTCGATGGACGGCTTCGACCACGTTGCCTTCGGCAACCTGAACGAAATGCGTGCGGCGATCGGAAAAGAAACGGCGGCGATTTTTGTCGAGCCGATCCAGGGTGAAGGCGGCGTGCGTGCCGCCCCCGCCGGCTATCTGAAGGGGTTGCGCGAGATCGCGGACGAGTTCGGGTTGCTCCTCGTCTACGATGAGGTGCAGTGCGGGATGGGCCGCACGGGCAAGCTCTTCGCCCATCAATGGGAGGATGTCCCGCCCGACGTCATGGCCATCGCCAAGGCGCTCGGCGGCGGCTTCCCGATCGGCGCTTGCCTTGCTACCGAGCGCGCCGCGAAGGGCATGGTCGCTGGGACCCACGGCTCGACCTTTGGCGGCAATCCGCTGGCGGTAGCGGCCGGCAACGCCGTCCTCGACGTGATGCTGGCACCCGGCTTCTTCGAGCTCGTCGATGCGATGGGCAAGCTGCTGCGGGAGCGCCTCGACGCACTGGTCCGGTCCTATCCGAAGCTCTTCGCCGAGCTGCGCGGCTCCGGTCTGCTGCTCGGCATCCGCTGCGTCGTGCCGGCCGCGGATTTCGTCGCCAAGCTGCGCCAGAACGGTCTCTTGACCTTGACGGCCGGCGAGAATGTGCTGCGCATCCTGCCGCCGCTGATCGTCGGCGAGCGCGAGATCGACGAAGCGCTCGGCGTCATGCACAAGGTCGCTGCGGAGTGGCCGGCATGAGAAGCCTCGCGCGCGAGGCGGCGCTGATCGACGGGCGGGACGCGCCGCCCGAGCCGCCGCGGCATTTCCTCGACCTCGATCAATTCGACAGCGCGGCGCTGCGCCGGATCCTCGATCTGGGCTTTGCCTACAAGAATGGCCGGCGCGATCGGCCGCTCGCCGGCAAGACGCTGGCGATGATCTTCGAAAAGCCGTCGACGCGGACCCGCGTCTCCTTCGAGGTGGCAATGCGCCACCTCGGCGGCGACACGATCTTTCTCGACGCAGCGGACACTCAGCTCGGGCGCGGCGAAACCGTGGCCGACACGGCGCGCGTGCTGTCGCGCTATGTCGACGCGATCATGATCCGCACCAGCGAGCCGGGCAAGTTGGACGAGCTCGCTCTCCACGCGAGCGTCCCGGTGATCAACGGGCTGACCGACACCTCGCATCCCTGCCAGATCATGGCAGATGTGATGACCCTGCAGGAAAAGAAAGGGCCGGTCGCCGGTAAGATCGTGGCGTGGAGCGGCGACGGCAACAATGTCGCGGCGAGCTGGGTTCACGCCGCGGTCCGTTTCGGCTTTACGCTGCGCATCGCCTGCCCCGAAGAGCTCGGCCCGCCGCAGCGGCTGATCGATTGGGCGCGGCGAGAGGGCGGCCAGGTCGGCGTGACGGCCGAGCCGCTCGAGGCCGTCGCGGGGGCGGATTGCGTCGTCACCGATACGTGGATCTCGATGGGCGTTGAAGCGAGCGTCAACCGCCATAACATGCTCGCTCCTTACCGCGTCGACGAGCATCTGATGGCGCATGCCAAACCCGACGCCATTTTCATGCACTGCCTGCCGGCGAAGCGTGGCCAGGAGGTGACGGCCAGTGTCATCGATGGTCCCCAGTCGGTCGTCTGGGACGAGGCGGAGAACCGGCTCCATGCCCAGAAAGGGATTCTCGCCTGGTGTCTCGGCTGAGCGGTGGTGAAACGATGCCGGACGGCGTTCCTTCCGGGGTTGCCGTCGAGCCCGACGATCTCGTCCAGCCGTTCCGGATCGAACCCTTCGCGTTGCGTGGCCGCCTCGTCCGGCTCGGCCCGACGATCGACCGCATCCTGTCGCAGCATGCCTACCCCGAGCCGGTGGCGGCGATGCTGGGCGAAGCCATCACGCTCGCTGTGATGCTAGCCGGGGCGCTCAAATACGACGGGATTTTCACGCTTCAGACAAAGGGCGACGGCCCGATCCGGCTGATGGTCGCGGATGTGTCGACGGCGGGGGCGGTGCGCGGTTATGCCCAATACGATGCCGCGAAGATCGAGGCGGCGCTCGGCGGCGCGAGAGCAGGCGCTCCCTCGGTTCCCGTTCTCGTCGGGTCCGGCTACATCGCTTTCACCGTCGACCAGGGTGAGGACACCGATCGTTACCAGGGGATCGTCGAGCTCGCCGGGGCGACCCTTGCCGAATGCGCGCAACACTATTTCCGGCAGTCGGAACAAATCCAGGCGGGGATCAAGCTCTCGGTCGGTCGCGCCGGGCGCGGCGGTACGTGGCGCGCCGGGGGGCTGATGCTCCAGCGCGTGCCGCCGGAGGGCGGTTATGGGGTTATCGCTGACGATGTCGAGGATGGCTGGCGGCGGGCGATGGTGTTGATGAGCTCGGCCACCGCCGAGGAGCTTGTCGACCCCGACCTGCCGCCTCATCGGCTTTTGTTCCGGCTGTTCCACGAGGACGGCGTGCGGGTCTACGATACCCATTCGCTCGAGGCGCGCTGCCGCTGCTCGCGGGAGCGGATCGAGGGCATCCTGAGTTTGTTTTCGTCCGACGAGCTGGACGAGATGCGCAAGGAGAGGGTCACGACCGTGACCTGCGAGTTCTGCAATCAGAGCTATCTCTTCGATGAGGCCGATCTCGACCGGATCAGGGCGGCGTGACCTCTCTGCGGCAACCGAGCCCCCCATGAGCGCAAGCTACGAGGCCGAATGGCGCGCCCGCTTCGGTGACGATGCGGGTCTACTGCAGGAGCTTCCGGAGATCCCCTGGTTGCGCCAGGTGCTGATGCGGCGAACCCATCGGCGCTACACCGACCGCCCGGTCGCCGAGCCGTTATTGCGTCTCTTGCTCGCGGTCGCGTTCTCGGCCTCCTCGAAATCGGATTTCCAGCAAGCATCGGTCATCCGGGTCGAGGAGCGCGCCCGACGCGATCGTCTCGCGGCACTCGTCCCGGACATGCCGTGGATCGGCAACGCGCCGGTCTTCCTGGTCTTTTGCGGAGACTCGCACCGGCTCGAGCGGGTCGGCGAACTGCGCGGCCACGAAGCGGACAACGGCCAGCTCGAAGGTTTCTTCAACGCCGCGATCGATGCGGCGTTGGTCTTGCAGACGTTCATCCTGGCAGCCGAAACGGCGGGTCTCGGCTGCTGTCCGATCAGCGTCATCCGCAATCATTCCCGTGCCGTCGCCGAGACCCTGGAACTGCCGGACAAGGTGTTTCCCGTCGCCGGTCTGTGCGTGGGCTATCCCGCTGCCGCCGGGCACATCAGCATGCGCCTACCGCTCGAGGTCACTTTCCACATCGATCGTTACGACGACTCGTTTCTTGGCCAAGCCGTCGCCGCTTACGACCTGAGACGCGACGCGCGATATTCGATCCCGCGGGAGCAACAGCGGCAGCCGGAAACCTTTGGATACGCCGCGCTTTACGGCTGGTCGGAGGACAAGGCGCGTCAAGCCACCCAACCCGAAGGACAGGGCTTTCCCGGCTACTTGCGCGCCCGCGGCTTCAGCCTCGATTAACGCCCCTCGGGCGATATACCCTGGAAGCTGGCGGGCCGAAGACTACATTCTCCAGCGGCCGGGCCAGCGGTCCGGCGAACCGTTCCGAGGGGGCGCCTTTGCCGCGCAAGATCCGATGATCACGATCTCACGCCTGGACCGCGCCGCCGTCAGGGTCGCCGCCCTGCTCTTGCTGACCACGGCGCTTTACGGCTGCGACAGCGCCGGAGCCGGCACCGCCCCCCCGGCCGCGGAGGCAACCGATTTCGGTCTCTTCAGTGACGTAGTCAAACAGGTCGAGACGAACTATGTCGAGCCGGTGACCGGCAACGAGCTCGTCAAGGACGCCCTAAAGGGAATGCTCACCAGGCTCGATCCCCATTCAGATTACATGGATCAGGAGCAATACCGGCAGATGACGGCCGTTACCCGCGGCCAATTCGGCGGCATAGGCGTCGAGCTGACGTTAGAGTCCAGAGTACCGGAAGTCATCGCGCCGATCGAGGGTACCCCGGCTGCAGACGCGGGTATCGAGCCTGGCGATCGCATCATCAAGATCGACGCACAGTCGACAACCGGAATGGATGTCGAGGAGATCGTCAAACGGCTGCGCGGCGCCGCCGGCACCAAGGTGACCCTGACGATTTCGCGCAGCGATCGGGTACCGTTCGACCTCACGCTCAACCGCTCGATCATTCACGTCGTTTCGGTTAAGTCGGATCTCAAGGGCGAGAATATCGGTTATGTGCGGATCACGACCTTTACCGAGTCCACGCCAGTCGAGCTCGCCAATGCCATCGCACGACTGAAAGACCGTGCAAACGGCCAGTTGAACGGCCTGATCCTCGATTTGCGAAACGACCCGGGCGGCCTGCTGGACGCGGCGATCGACGTGTCCGGCGACTTTATCGACGGCGGGGTGGTGGTCACGACGCGCGGTCGCACCGGCGAGGACGACCATGTCTATCGCGCGCCGGCGACGGGCGACCTCGTCCGCGGAACTCCCATCGTCGTGCTGATCAACAGCGCCTCGGCTTCGGCCGCGGAAATCGTCGCGGGCGCACTGCAGGACCACCACCGCGCCACGGTGATGGGCACCCGGAGCTTTGGTAAGGGCTCGGTACAAACCATCATTCCCCTTGGCGGGCAGGGTGCGCTGCGGCTGACCACGGCTCTTTACTACACCCCCTCCGGACGTTCGATCCAGGGCCAGGGCATCGCCCCCGACATCATCGTCAACCTGCCGAAAAATCAGCAGGTTGCAAACGCCCTCGTCACCTACGAGAGCGATCTCTACCGGGCTCTCAAGAACGCCGGCTCGCTCGACTCGGGTCCGACCCGGACGCCCCCGACTTCGGTTCAAGCCGGCACCACCGAACCGGCGGAACATCCGATTAAACCCTTGATCATCGGAACCAGCGCCGACGCCCAATTCGCAGCGGCGCTCGACTACCTGCAAAGAGCCGTGCGCCGGGAAGTGGGGATACACCACGGTTGACCCGATTAGGGCCGCGGTATGGGCAAGCGCAGAGCGAACGTGTACCGGATCCCCCGCCCCAACCACCGCAGCAACGATGCGA
>DATEQL010000662.1:0-3726 GCA_035272665.1 Allostellaceae bacterium | reverse complement strand
ACCGACCCGTTCGGTGCCGGCGAGCGACGTGTCGGCCTGCACTTAGGCGCCCGAGCACAGCGGGGCGGCTGCTCGTTGGCCGCCCCGCCGAGTTGTACGACGCGCTGCCTAGCTGACGCACGGCGAGAATCGCGCGTCAGGCCTCGGTTGCCGTGTCAACACAAGAATAGGAGGGGACGATGCTAATAGGACTGTCACTCTTTTGGGTTGGGGCCGTCCTTTTTATGAATGGATTGTGGGTGCTGGAAAAGGTCGGCGATCGGGAAATCGCCGTGATAGACGTCTTTGTCGGGACTCTGACACTTTGTGTGGCGATCTATCTTGCCTTTGGGCCCGGCGCCAACGCCGACAGCATCAAGGGCGCGGCGTTCCTGCTGTTGTTTACCTTCACCTATTACTGGGTAGCCTGGAACCGCTGGAACGGCGCCGATGGGCGCGGGCTTGGATGGTTCTGCCTGTTTGTCGCGATCACCTGCGCTCCGATAGCCTTGCAGAGCTTTTTCACCGCACACACGCTCTGGGACTATTGGCTCGCATTTTCATGGCTCTCTTGGGGTGTCCTGTGGTTTCTTTTTTACTTGCTGCTTGCGGCCGGAAGAAAAGAACTGACAAGGTTTACAGGTGGACTATGCACACTCCAGGGCATCTACACGGGTTGGATCCCCGGCTATCTGCTTCTCACCGGCGCCATGCCCGGTGGGCCGGTGCCGCTGCACTGACAGGGAGCGCTGCTACGCCCCGCGACAGGATCGCATTGCAAACCCGGGCTCTCCTGGAATGAAGGGATAAGACATGCCGCTCTATGACTATGGATGCGGGACCTGCGGACCGTTTCGCGAGTGGCGTAGCATGAGCGAATGGGAGGCCACAGTGCCGTGCCCCAGCTGCTCTCTGCCGTCGCCACGCCTCGCTGCGGCGCCGATGCTGGGGGTGTTGTCGCCGAACAACCGCGTAGCGCACGAGCGGAACGAGCGCAGCGCCCATGAGCCGAAAGTCGTTCGACGCGAGGATCTGCCGACGGACCGTCGCCATCACGGCCACGCTCACGGTGTCAGTCCGCTAATCAAGCAGCAGTTCGGCGATGTTCACCGGAGCCCGCCCAATCGGCCGTGGATGGTCGGCCATTAGTCCGATCGCCGGGGGATTGTATCTGTGTCGGTTGCGCTCGGGATCGCCGAAAAGTTCAGGTCGCTCGCAGGCAGCCTATGGATCACCTATTTATGCGTCGCACTGGGCTCTGCAATTGGTGGGTCTGCTCGCTACGCCATATCGGGCGCCGTAGCGAATTGGATCGGGGCGACGTTTCCCTGGGGCACCCTGATCATCAATATTACAGGATCTTTTGTCATCGGGATTTTTAACACCCTTACAGCGCCCGATGGAATATTACTAGTGCCCACGAATTTTCGCATTTTGGTCATGGTCGGGATATGCGGCGGCTATACGACTTTTTCTTCGTTCAGTCTCGAATCGTTGAACCTCGTGCGGAATGGAGAACTGCTCTCCGCCGGATCATATATATTGGCGTCGGTTGTTTGCTGTTTGATCGGCGTGTGGCTCGGGCATACAGCCGCAGTCGTGCTCAATCGTTGAAGCGGATGACCAAATTCGGAGCGAGTGATGCGGTCACAAGAAACGGCGCTGCTATTGCGTGTCTTTATCGGAGAAGATGATCGGTTTGATGGAAAGCCGCTTTATGAGGCCATTGTTCTCAAGGCACGTGAGCAAGGGCTTGCCGGGGCGACCGTTCTGCGCGGACCGATGGGGTTTGGCCATTCCAGTCGGCTGCACACCGCCAAAATCCTACGGCTCTCCGAGGATCTCCCCGTCGTTGTCGAAATTGTCGATAGCGAGGAAAACATTACGGCTTTTTTGCCGCTAGTCGATCGCATGGTGGCGGGAGGACTCATCTCTCTCGAGGAGGTTCGTATCCTGCGCTACGGTTCCGACCAGAACGAAATTGCCTCACCAGCGAGCCGAGATGAGAGGTTGGCATGATTGATGCGTCCGCTCGAGGGGAGACAGGGCGAGCGCGGCACCAATGAACCTCACACCTCGCGAAAAGGACAAGCTCTTGGTGTCGGTCGCCGCGATGGTCGCCGAGCGTCGGCTGAAGCGGGGGGTCAAACTCAACTACCCCGAGGCGATCGCACTGATCACTGATTACGTGCTCGAAGGCGCGCGCGACGGCAAGAGCGTCGCCGAACTGATGCGCGACGGCGCCACCGTCATTGGGCGCGAGCAGGTCATGGAGGGCGTACCGGAGATGATCCGCGAGATCCAGGTTGAAGCGACTTTCCCGGATGGCACCAAGCTCGTTACCGTCCACGAGCCGATCCGCTGAGGCGCTCTGGCAGCATGGCGCTTCAAACCGCTTGTCGGAGTGCTACAATCGTATTTATTGCTTGTCAAATTACAACCGATATGACATTATCGGCGGCGTGCTCTCGTGCATGCCTGGCGACGATCGCACACCGCCGCGTGCAGGCATGGCGGTGGCGGGGTGCTCTTTGAAGCCGAGGAGCGAACTCTTGGGGCGAAACCCGCTGTTTTTTTCGTCGCCGCGCTGCCGGCACTCCAGAATTTCTGCGGCGAAGCCGAGGTCGCCCGCTGATAATTTCCTGCAGAAACAGCAAAAACAGCGAGATCACCCGTTCGCAAGGGCCACCGTCGGGCATCCTGCCGGCCGCCTTCAACCGCCCCTTTCGACAATGCCAGGTACGTGAGGAGGGTCGTCGGATGATCCCGGGAGAGCTCTTCACCGCGTCGGACGAGATCGAGATCAACGTCGGCCGACCGACGGTGACCCTGACCGTCGCCAATACCGGCGATCGGCCGATCCAGGTCGGCTCGCATTATCATTTCTACGAAACGAACACCGCACTCGCCTTCGATCGCGAACTGGCGCGCGGCTACCGGCTCGACATCCCGGCCGGGACGGCGACGCGCTTCGAGCCGGGCCAAAGCCGCGAGGTGCGGCTGGTCGCTTATGCCGGAGAGCGGCGCGTCGTCGGCTTCAACGGTAAGATCAACGGAAAGCTGTAATCGCCCGATGCCGATAAACATGCCGCGCGGCGCCTATGCTGCGATGTTCGGTCCGACAACCGGGGATCGGCTGCGACTGGCCGATACCGATCTCGTCATCGAGATTGAGAGCGACCGCACGATCTATGGCGAGGAGGTCAAGTTCGGCGGCGGCAAGGTGATCCGCGACGGGATGGGACAGAGCCAGGCGACCCGCGCCGAGGGTGCGGTCGATACCGTGATCACCAACGCCGTGATCCTCGACCATTGGGGCATCGTCAAAGCCGATATCGGCATCCGCGACGGCCGCATCAGCGGCATCGGCAAGGCCGGCAACCCCGACATCCAGCCCGGGGTCGACATCGTGATCGGCCCCGGGACCGAGGCGATCGCCGGCGAGGGCCGCATCGTCACCGCCGGCGGCATCGATTCGCACATCCATTTCATCTGCCCCCAGCTGGTCGAGGAGGCGCTCTACAGCGGCATCACGACGATGCTCGGCGGCGGCACCGGACCGGCCGCAGGCACGGCGGCGACGACCTGCACGCCGGGGCCTTGGCATCTGGCTCGCATACTGCAAGCGGCGGAGGGGCTGCCGGTCAATCTCGGCTTCTTCGGCAAAGGCAACGCCTCGGACCCGCGCGCTCTGGTGGAAATGGTGGAGGGCGGCGCTTGCGGGCTCAAGCTGCACGAGGATTGGGG
>DATEQL010000661.1:0-4965 GCA_035272665.1 Allostellaceae bacterium | reverse complement strand
CAATTGTCCGCGAAATGCGGCTTGCTCGGGCTCAGATGCGTGTCCGAAATCTGGATTATCCGCATCGTTACCTTCGGAGAAAGGCGGCGAGGTCCGGCATCCGAGTGAAGACGCGTGAGCATCCGGCGTCGCTCAGTCGATCCGCGTGATCTTGCGGGCAATGGCTGCCGCCACAAAAGCCGACGACCGGCATTTTGGCGGCGATCGCCGCCTCAACGCCGGGGATGCTGTCCTCGACCACGGTGCATCTGTCGGGCCGCGCGCCGAGGCGCTCGGCCGCAAACAGGAAAAGGTCGGGCGCGGGCTTTCCGACTGCGACCTGCGAGGCGCTGAAGACGTGCGGGTCGAACGAAGCAAGCAGCCCGGTCAGAGCGAGGCGGTGGCGGACGCGGTCCAAACGGCCGTTCGAAGCGACGCAGCGCGGCGTCGGCAGCGCGGCGAGGAGTTCCTCGACCCCCGGGACCGGCGCCAGTTCCTGCTCGAAAGCGGCAGCCGAGCGGGCGCCAAATGTCTCGAAGAACGCGTCCGGCAGCGCTTGCCCGAACCGGGCCTCGACCGCGGCAGAGAGGGTAGCGCGGTTCTTGCCGAAACCGAGCCCGATGGCCTCGTCGATCGTCGTGGGGAAATCAACCGCGATCAGGCACTCGGCGAGCACACGAGCGAAGATCAGCTCGCTGTCGACCAAGACACCGTCGCAATCGAAGATGACGAGATCGGGCACGGGGAGCCTTTCGCCCTGAGGCGGTGGTTTGCGCCGTATATGACCCCCGATATAGTGATCTGTCACCCCTGGAAAGGACCTGCGCGATGCCCCGTTTCTGTGCAAATCTCGGGTTCCTGTTCGGCGAAGCGCCGTTTCTCGATCGCTTCGATGCCGCGGCGCGGGCCGGCTTTACCGGGGTCGAATACGCCTCACCCTATGAATACCCGGCGCCGGAGCTGCGCGCCCGATTGAACGCCGCGGGTCTCAGCCAAATACTCATCAACAGCCCGGCCGGAAACCGAGCAGCGGGCGAACGCGGCATGGCCTGCCTGCCCGGACGCGTGGCCGCGTTCCGCGACGGGCTCGCCCAGGCTCTCGACTACGCGACGGCGCTCGACTGCAGGATGGTGCATGTCATGGCCGGCGTCCTGCCGCAAGACGTCGCCTGGGACACCGCCACCGCACTCTATGCCGCCAACCTGGCTTGGGCGGCCGAAAAGGCGTTAGCCGCCGGCGTCAGACTCGTCATCGAGCCGCTCAACGCGCGCGATGCGCCCGGCTATTTGCTGCGCACGCAAGAGCAGGGTGCGGCGATCGTCGCGGCGATCGGGCGTGACCGGCTTGGGCTGCAGTTCGACATATATCACTGCCAGACCGCCCAGGGGGATGTTAGCCGGCGCCTCGAGGCGCTGATGCCGGCGATCGACCATATGCAGCTCGCCGACGTGCCCGGCCGCCATGAGCCCGGCACCGGCGAAATCGGCTGGGACCACGTCTTCCGGCGCATCGACGAGCTCGGCTATTCCGGCTGGATCGGCTGCGAGTACAACCCCCTCGGCAACACCGTGGCGGGGCTCGCTTGGCGACGACGGTACGGGGTGTAGACGCTCAGCCGCGGCCGATATAGGGCATCTTGGTCGCCATCACGGTCATGAACTGGACGTTCGCGTCGAGCGACAGCGAGGCCATGTAGACGACCCCCTTGGCGACGTCGCGGACATCCATGCGCGGCTCGGCTTCGACCCTCCCGGTAGCCTGCAATCGGCCCCGCGCGGTGTCCTCGTTGCGCGTCGTTGCCGCGTTGCCGATGTCGATCTGGCCGCAGGCGATATCGTATTGTCGCCCGTCCAGCGACAACGACCGGGTCAGCCCGGTCAGCGCGTGCTTGGTCGAGGCGTAAGGCGCGGAATTTCGGCGCGGCACATGGGCCGAGACCGAACCGTTGTTGATGATGCGCCCGCCCTGCGGCTGCTGGCTCTTCATCATGCGGAAGGCATGCTGGGCACACAGGAACGAGCCGGTCAGATTGGTCGCGACCACGTCCGACCATTGCTCGAAGGTCAGGTCTTCGAACGGGATGCCGCGGGTGCTGGTCCCGGCATTGTTGAACAGCAGATCGATGCGGCCAAAGGTCTCTTTGACCCGGTCGAACAGTGCTGCGACCGACGCCGGATCGCGCACATCGGTCGGCACCACCAGGGTCCGCGGCGGCGGGGCCTCGGCGAGCGTCCCGGTTTCTTCGAGCATCTCGCGCCGGCGCCCGGCCAGCACCACCGCCCAGCCGACTTCCAGCAGGGCGTGCGCGCTGGCGCGGCCGATGCCGCTGCCCGCTCCGGTGACGACGGCGATCTTCGTTGGCACGTCCATCTCGTCCTTTCTCCTTTTTAGAGCCGCCGCAGCGGTACCGGCCGGCTCGGCGAGACCAGTTCGTCTTGCGCCGCGACCAGCGCTAATTCGCCGCCGCCCGAGCGCATCGTCGCCTCGATCACGCCGTAGATCGCGGCGATCGTCGCCGTGAGCGCCTCGGGCACCGATTTGCCTTTGAGCAACCAGCCCAAGAAGAGCGCGGCCACCGCATCGCCGCAACCGGTTGCTTCGATCGGCAGGAGCGGCGTCTCGACCGCCCAGACGCCATCGGGTCCGGCCGCGACCGCAGCGACGCGGTCGGCGTCGGTTTCGAGGCTGGTCGCCAGCACAATATCCGGCCCGCTGTGCCGCAGCGCCGCAACCGCGCGGCCCGCATCGGCGAGGTTGCGTACCGGGCCCCCGGTCAGCCATTCGAGCTCGAAGCGGTTCGGCGTCACGATATCGGCAAGCGCCAGCGCGCGGTCGCGGAAGAATTCCGGGATGCCGGCGCGGACGTAGTAGCCGAGCCCAACATCCCCCATGACAGGGTCGCAGCAGAAGAGCGCGCGTGGATTGGCCTCTTTGACGCGAGCGACGATGTCGAGCAGCACCGGACCGGTCTCCGCCTCGCCGAGATAGCCCGACAGCACGGCGTCGCAGCGCGG
Organism: Allostellaceae bacterium; assembly: GCA_035272665.1. Lineage (GTDB taxonomy): Bacteria > Pseudomonadota > Alphaproteobacteria > ATCC43930 > CGMCC-115725 > AP-15. The sequence continues at coordinate 1,971 of DATEQL010000661.1, read as the reverse complement.
CAGCACGCCCAATTCGGCAATCCCTTCGAAGAGGGTGGCGATCGCGGTTGCCGGGACGGTCTCGCCGCGCCACCGCTCGTAGCCCGTATGGTTCGAAAAGGCGACGGTGTTGAGCGACCAGGTCTCGCAGCCGAGGCGCTGCAACGGGAACAGCGCCGCCGTGTTTCCGACATTGCCGCAGGCGACCCAGGATTGGACGGAAAGCACGGTGGGCATGTCAAGACGTGCCAGAGCTCTGGTGGTCGAACACACGCTTGATATTGAGAAAGACGATTACCCCGCTGGCGACGAAAAGACCGAGCCCCGCGGCGTGCATGGCGCCGCTCTCCCAGGCGTGGGCGATGAAAAGACCGGCGAGCCCGATTATCGCGAAAAGCGGGATTGCGACGGCGAGGTTCTTCATGTCGTCGACGAGCAGAAAATTTCTCCAGCCTAAGGCCCCGCCGTCGAGCTGATGCTTCAGCCGCAAAAAGGCGAGCGCGACCGCGCCGAGGCTGAGCAGCAGGCCGCACTGATAATCGCCGGGTCCCGCATCAGCGCTTGCGACGAAAGCGCCGATCACGGCCAGCAGCCCAAGGATCACGAATTGGACCCAGAAGACGAGCCACGACCAGAAAGCGCGGTCCGCATCGTCAGGCGTCGGACTTGTCTCGTCCATCCCCGTCTCCTTCGCCGGCACAATTTAGCGCATTTCGGTCGAAATAGCCGTTGTCGCTGATATAACAGAACGTCCGAAAGGAGGGCCGATGCCCGCTGTCTTTCGCCCGCGCCGCAGCCTTCTCTACATGCCCGGCTCGAACCCGCGGGCTCTGGAAAAAGCCCGCGGCCTGCCAGCCGACGGGCTGATCATCGATCTCGAAGACGCGGTCGCCGCGGAGGCGAAGGAGGGCGCCCGGGCCGTCGTCTCGGCGGCGCTGGCTGTCGGCGGCTACGGTGCGCGCGAGCTGGTGCTGCGCGTCAATCCTCTCGATACGCCCTGGGGCCATGCCGATCTCGCCGCCGCAGCGACGATGCCGATCGACGCGGTGCTGTTGCCCAAGGTCGAAAACGCCGACCGGGTGCGGCTGACCATCTCGCTGCTCGACGCGCTGGGGGCGTCGGAGCGGCTCGCCGTCTGGTGCATGATCGAGACGCCGCGCGGCATCCTCGACGCACGCGAGATCGCGGCAGCGAGCCCGAGGCTAGCGGCATTCGTCCTCGGCACCTCGGACTTGACCAAGGAATTGCACGCTCTTTTCACCCGTGACCGGCTGCCGCTGATCACCTCGCTAGGTCTGACGATGCTGGCCGCCCGCGCCTACGGGCTGGCGATCCTTGACGGCGTCCATTTGGACCTGGCCGATGAAGAGGGCTTCGCTCTCTCATGCCGGCAGGGCCGCGAGCTCGGCTTCGACGGCAAGACGTTGATCCACCCCAAGCAGATCGCGCAGGCCAATACAGCCTTCGCGCCGAGCGCGTCGGAGGTCCAATGGTCGCGGCGGATCATCGCCGCATATGCCGAGGCGGAGGCCGCGGGTAGGGGCGTCGTGCTGGTCGACGGCAAGCTGATCGAAGCCCTTCATGTCGAGAATGCACGCCGGCTGGTGGCGCTTGCCGAGGAGATCGACCGGCTCGCCTCCGTTGACACTCCCCGGCACGCGGTCTAAGTCACCCGCGCACGCTTGGGACATCAACGCCGGGACCGCTGTAAATGAGATCCGCCGACCGGCCGATTTCGCCGCACCTTCAGATCTATCGCTGGCAACTTACCTCTGTCTTGTCGATCCTGCACCGCGCGGCGGGCCTGGCGCTGAGCGCCGGCACGATCCTTCTGGTGTGGTGGCTCGTCGCCGCCGCTTCCGGGCCCGACGCCTATCAGGGCGTCGCCGATTTTCTCGGCTCCTGGCTCGGGTTCCTGCTGCTGTTCGGTTGGACGCTGTCGCTGTTTTACCATCTGTGCAACGGGATCCGGCATCTCGTCTGGGATACCGG
>DATEQL010000660.1:0-8721 GCA_035272665.1 Allostellaceae bacterium | reverse complement strand
GGCAGCAGCAAGGGGTCGCCGGCGGTCATCTCTAGCAGCCCGCCGGCGAGCATTGCCAAGAACGGCCGCTCGGGCGCGATTGTGTAGACTTTTGACGGCACCCTCTCCGTCACCCGAGCGGCCGCCGCACCGGCTCGAACTCTTGCGCGGTCATCCCTGTCTCATGTCGCTGTGTGCAAGTGTTGTATTCGGAGTAAGCGCAGAATACAATCTGACGTTGGCGACACCACATGAATATGGTTGCCGGTAGCGGTTGGTTCTACCGGTTCAGATGTGGAGCGGCGGAGTAAAACGCCGCTTTCAGACGCGACCGAGTTTTTGGATAAAATCATTTACTTCCGGCTGGGTCCAGGAGTCCCCATGGTACCAAAAGTCCAATAAGGGGTCTTTATTGCGTGATACCCAGTTAATAACCTGGGGTGACATCTGGCGAACAACACGGACGGATAGACTGTTGGTCGCTACCGTTGGGGCATCGGCAATTGTCACCGAAAAGCTGGGCTGTGACCGCCCGGGCTGTAAAAAGTATTTCACTCGTGGTCCATGTCCGCCCATTGCTGTCGAGATAAAAATGGTGCCGGACACGCCCGTCTGAGCCGTCGTAAGGTTCGCCATCTCTACGACATCATCGTTGGCAAGCTCGTCGGCCAACAGTGTGTCGGCGGGAATTTGGAGAATATCGTCGGTCTTCATGGCAGCTATTTAGCACGCGGCCAGAGCTAAACGCATATCGTTGCGGTTAGGTTATAGTCCTTTCAGGCCTGCATCGCGCCGCCGGCCGGTTAGGCGTTCAGGCCGGCGTAAGACCGCCATGCCATCATAGCGCCGAGATCGCCGCTTCCCGGTGATTGGTGCGCCGGTAGCCACGACGCTATAAAGGGGACATGGAACACCTCGTTCAACCGACGCTCGATTTGATCTCGGCGCATTCGAGCTGGGCCGTCGTGGTCATGTTCGTGACCGCGTTCGGCGAATCGTTCGCCTTTGTCAGCCTGCTGTTTCCCGGCACCTCGCTCTTGATCGCCGCTGGGGTCCTGATGGCGGCGGGCTCGCTGCCGTATTTCTCGATCGTCGCGGGGGCGGTCGTCGGTGCCGTTCTCGGCGACACCGTCTCGTTCTGGATCGGTCATCGCTTCGGCGGCGGGCTTGCCCGGGTCTGGCCGTTCACGCGGAATCCGGAGCTGCTGCCGAGCGGCATCCGGTTTTTTGCCAGGCACGGCGGCAAGAGCGTCTTTATCGGCCGCTTCTTCGGCCCGATGCGCGCGGTCATCCCGCTCGCCGCCGGGGTGATGCGCATGCCGCGCGACCGCTTCTGGTTTGCCAATGTCACCTCCGCGATCGTCTGGGCGCCGATGCTGCTCTTTGCCGGCGATGCCGTCGGCGATGTCGGCGACCGCGTGATCGGGTCCACGAACACCGTGTTGCTCGTCTTCGGCGGTCTGACATTGTTCGGGATCGCAGGCATCCTCTGGGCGGCGATGAGGTCGGCTCGGTCGAAGACCTGAGCCCCCTTACCGGCGGCGGCTCGGCTGCCCAGATTGAGTCCGTTAGCCGATCGCGCGGGCGCCGAGCCGAATGTCCTCGTTCTTTTCTCCATACCACCATCAATTCGTCCGTGTCGGCGCTTGCGTGCCGCATGTCGCGGTCACCGAGCCGCGGCGCAACGCCGACAATGTGCTGGGCCTGCTCGCCGCCGGCGACCAGGCACGGGTCGCCCTGATGGTGTTCCCGGAACTCTGTCTCTCGGCCTATGCGATCGACGATCTGTTGTTTCAGGACGCGGTGCTCGACGAGGTGGCACGGCAGGTCGATCGGCTGATCTGTGCCAGCCGGGAGCTCTTCCCGGTGTTTGTCGTCGGGGCGCCGCTCCGATCCCGCGGGCACCTCTATAATTGCGGGGTGGCGATCCACCGCGGTGAACTCCTCGGCGTTGCTCCCAAGGTGTTTCTGCCGAATTACCGCGAATTCTACGAGCGCCGGCACTTCACCTCGGGCGAAGGGGTGACCGGGCAGTCGATCGTGATCGCCGGCCATGAAGCGGCATTCGGCAGCGATCTTCTGTTTGCCGCCCGCGGCGAGGCCGGCTTTACCTTTCATGTCGAGATCTGCGAGGATTTGTGGGTGCCGCAGCCGCCGAGCACCGCTGCCGCACTCGCCGGGGCCGAGATCCTCCTCAATCTCTCCGCCAGCAACATCACGATCGGCAAGGCGCAAATGCGCCGGCTCTTGTGCGCCTCGCAATCGGCGCGCTGCATCGCCGCCTATGCCTATTCCGCCGCCGGCGCCGGAGAATCGACGACCGACCTCGCCTGGGACGGCCAGGCCGGTGTCTTCGAGTGCGGCGACGACCTCGGCGAAACGCAGCGTTTCTCGGCCAAGCCCGAGATCGCCATCGGCGATGTCGATCTCGGGCGCATCCGCCAGGAGCGGATGCGCACCAATACTTTCGGCGATTGCGTGCGCGCGGTCGGCCCGAAGTGCCTACCGTTCCGCACGGTCGGCTTCGGCTTCGCCGCGCCGGGCGAGGCCCTCGAACTGCGCCGCACTGTCGAGCGCTTTCCGTACGTGCCCTCGGATCCGGCGATGCTGCGCGAGAATTGCTATGAGGCCTACAACATCCAGGTCCAGGGCCTGGCTCAGCGGGTCGCGGCGACGGGGTTGAAAAAACTCGTCATCGGCGTCTCCGGCGGGCTCGACTCAACGCAGGCGCTGATCGTCTCAGCCCGGGCGATGGACCGCCTGGCGCTGCCGCGTACCAACATTCTCGCCTACACGCTGCCGGGTTTCGCGACCAGCGATGCGACCAAAGCCAACGCGTGGCGGCTGATGCGGGCGCTCGGTGTCAGCGGCGCCGAGATCGACATTCGGCCGGCGGCGCGACAGATGCTGGACGACATCGGCCATGCTTCGGCAAAGGGCGAGCCCTTCTACGATGTGACATTCGAAAATGTGCAGGCCGGGTTGCGGACCGATTACCTGTTCCGGCTGGCGAACCAAAACGGGGCGCTGGTGGTCGGGACCGGCGATCTCTCGGAGCTGGGTCTCGGGTGGTGCACCTACGGGGTCGGCGATCAGATGTCGCACTACAACCCGAACGCGTCGGTCGCCAAGACGCTGATCCAGCATCTGATCCGCTTTGTCGCAGCATCCGGCGATCTAACCGAGGAAACCGCGCATATCCTCGACGACATCCTGGCGACCGAGATTTCGCCCGAGCTGGTGCCGCCCGGCGCCGATGGCGCGATCCAATCGACCGAGAGCGTCGTCGGACCCTACGCGCTGCAGGATTTCAATCTTTATTACGCGACGCGCCACGGTTTCAGTCCCTCCAAGATCGCCTTTTTGTCATGGAACGCCTGGCACGATAGGGAGCGCGGCAACTGGCCCGCAAACACGCCCGAAACGGCGCGCCGCGCCTACACGCTCGCCGAGATCAAGCACTGGCTGCGGGTCTTCCTCTACCGCTTCTTCCAGCTGAGCCAGTTCAAGCGCTCGGCGCTACCCAACGGCCCGAAGATCTCGTCGGGCGGCTCGTTGTCGCCGCGCAGTGACTGGCGCGCCCCCTCCGACGCCAGCGCGACGGTGTGGCTCGATGAGCTCGAGGCGGGGGTCCCCGACAGCGAGTGAGTCCCTCGTGGGCTCTCTCCTTGGCTGCTTTATTCCGAGATCAAGAAGACCCCGTGGGATACGCTTTATAAAAAAATCAGCCTGTAATTTGGCGACGAAGACGCGTTCGTGAAATTTCTCAAGGACGCGGTTCCCTTCTTGAAACTGGTCCGCAATACAAGAGTCTGCTTCGAGGAAGTTCCTCTTTCTGCCGATCGGCCGCACGGGGACGGTGACCGACATCGCCAAGGGCATCGTCTTGCTCGCGTCGGGACGACGGCGGCTTCACGACCGGCGCCGGTCTCGTCGTCGACGGCGGCATCACCGCACCGCGACAGCTACCGCGCCGCTCTCGATCTCGATGCGGCGGTGTCGTTCGGGCGGACGGGCGGATTCGGCCGGCCAGGCATCGAGGTTCGAGACCAGGGCGCGGAATGTGGCGTCGCATTCGGCAATCGCCGAAGTGAACTCATCGAGTGTGTTGCAGGCCACGGCGGGATCGGGCCGCCCCCGTCTGCGGGATTCGATTTCGACCTTCCGCGCATAGTGGGCGTCTTCGACGCGACGATAAGGGTACCCTCGGCTCAATCCCTCTTCCGGGGTCCACAAGTCGAAGGCATAGCATCCCTCCTTCATCAGGATGGGTCCGACAACGGCATGCATGAGAAGCTCCAAATCAGCTCCGAGAATCGGCGAGGCGAGATGGCGGCGGCGGCGGCAAGCCTGCGTGCTCGTGACCGGGCTCACCAGTGGCGGCGGGCGGCATCGGCAGGGCCGGCATGCACTTGGCGACGAGAACGGCTAGGTCGAGCATGCCCAGGCCGATCGCGATCACGAGAAGCCATGCATTCATTTCACCGGCAATCCGGTCGAGGCGCATCAGGCGCTGTTTCATCGGGACCTCACGATTCGTGCCATCAGACAAGGATGTACCGCCTTATGTTGCGGTGCAACATAAACTTTAGTTAAATCCCTTGAACTTTTTTACGTTTTTGTTGCGGCGCGGGAGGAGCCGATACGACCTCGCCGACGGCGGCCCGACTTACGAGCCGCCGTACACCGGGATGACCGCACCGCGGGTCACGCGATTGGCCGGGGAGGCGAGGAACGCGACGATTTCGGCGAGGTCCGCCGGGGCGACCCAGCGGCGAGGATCGGCATTGGGCATCGCCGCCCGATTCGCCGGGGTGTCGAGAACCGAGGGCGCGACCGCATTGACCCAGATCTCTTCATCGGTCGTCTCTTGCGCCAAGGCCTGGGTCAGCGCCGCCACGGCGGATTTGGACGCGGTGTAGGCGACCATGCCGGCGCCGAGGCGCGGTTCGAGCGCCGGCCTGGCGGAGACATTGACGATCCGCCCGCCGCGTGCTCCGCCCGGGCCCGGCTCCCGGCGCGCGCGAAACGCCGCAACAGCCGCCGCCGAGCACAGGAAGCACGACAGCGCATTCATCTGGAACTGCGCGATGAAATCGGCCCCGGACATCTCGCCGATCGGCGCCATGGCAAATCCGCCGGCCAAATGGATCGACGCCCAAAGCGGCGGAAGAGCCTGGTAAAAGCGCCGGACCGCCGTCTCGTCGGCGAGATCGACGCCGCGGGCGATGTTCACGCCGGCATCCGAGGCGTACGGGAAGTTGTCGAGTTCCGCGGCCATCAGGTTCGGCACGTGACAGACCGCGCCGGCCTTGCGCAACGCGCCGATGACTGCCCTGCCGAGGGCGCCCGTGCCGCCCGTCACGACGACATGGCTGCCTGCAAAATCGACCATCTCGTGTTCCTGCAATTTGACCTAAATTACATACAATAGGCCCCGTCAATCGGGCGTCACCCATAGACGCGGCGATAGAGGTCGATGATCTCGCCGCTCGTCGGGATTCGCGGGTTGTTGGCGGGCGACCCCGACCCGAGCGCTTGCTTGGCCATCACCGGCAACAGCTCTTCATAGCGCGCGGCGTCGATGCCCCAGGCGCGTGGTGTCGGCACGTGCAAATCCTCGTTGAGCCGGCGCAGTTCGTCGAGCAGCCGGGCCACGGCACCCTGGCTCCCCTCGCCCTCCTCCGCCACACCCATTGCCCGAGCGCAATCGGCATAACGCTCGTGCGCTGCCGGCACCGAGAAGGCGGTAATCTCGGGCAGCAGCATCGCATTCGACAACCCGTGAGGAACGTGGAAGAAGGCGCCGATCGGTCGGCTCATGCCGTGCACGAGGGCCACACTCGCGTTCGAGAACGCCATTCCCGCGGTCGTGGCGCCGAGCATCATCGCCTCGCGCGCCGCCCGGTTGTCGGGCTCGACGCAGGCAGTGCGAATGTGGCGCGCGATCAGACCCATGGCACTCTTGGCGAGCCCGTCGGTAAAGGGATTGGCAAGCCGGCTGACATAGGCCTCGATCGCATGGGTCAGGCTGTCGAGCCCGGTATCCGCGGTCAGCCGCAACGGCATCGAGAGCGTCAGCTCGTAATCGACGATCGCCGCGAGCGGACAGCAGGCGAGCCCGGCGATCAGCATCTTCTCGTCGGTCTCGGTGTCGGTGATCACGGTGAACCGCGTCACCTCCGAGCCGGTGCCGGCGGTCGTCGGGATCGCGACGATCGGCGGTCCGGCCTTCGGGATCTCGGCCGGAACCTTGTAGTCGCGCATCTGTCCACCATTGGCGACGAGCACACTAATGGCCTTGGCGGTGTCGATCGAGCTGCCCCCGCCGATCGCGACGAGGCTGTCGAAGCTGCCCTCGGCGAGACGACGGGCACCGGCCTCGACGACCGCCGTCGTCGGGTCGGCGACGGTGTCGGAGAACACGGTCCCAGGGATGCCGGCGCGGTCGAGATGCGCGGTTGCACGGTCGAGATGACCCGAGCCTGCAAGGAACGGATCGGTGACGATCAGCGGGCTGGCGAGCCCGAGACGCTGCAACATACCCGGCAGCTCGGCGAGCGCCCCGCCGCCCACCGCCATCAGCCGCGGCGTTGTCACGGTCGCAACCATTTGGCGCCTCCCTCAGCCCGGCTTGCGCAAAAGAAACCGCAAGACCCCGCCGGGCTGCTCACCCGCTTCGAGCAGCTCGCATCCAGTGGTTTGGCAGAAATGCTCGAAATCCTTGGTTGCGCCGGGATCGGTCGCCAGCACCTCGAGGACCGCACCGGGGGCGAGCGGCTTCAATGCCCGCCGCGCCTTTAGCACGGGCAGCGGACAGAGCAATCCGGTGGCGTCGAGGGTCGCCTCCACCGTCGCGTTGCCAGCTTGCGTCATCTCTCGACCCCTTGCGCAGTCCCGCTCGGGGGGACTCTAACAATCCGCCGGATGACCGGCAACTTCGAGTGCACCGACGCTCGGGCAATCTGACGGCCGTAGGTCATGCGTTAATGCCGCGAACGCGCGGCGCCGTCCGGCGGAATTGTCAACGGTTGCGGAGCTTCAGTGCTATGCTACCAAAGAGTATCCCCTTGGCCGGAGCTTGGCGCGTGGGCCCCTTTGTTCATTTTTAGCCGCCCACCAGTAATGATGCTCAACATTTGATGAATTTGTCGACACCACTCCGCTCCTAAGTTAAGATTGACTATCCGTTAATCTTCTATCGGAGTTTATGTGAGGCGTGAGGTCCTATTGGCGGGTGCCGCTCACTTAATAACCGGTGAATGCGTTTTACAGCAGACCAGCCAATTGCCCTGATATGTCCAATCTCAATTGTCTCGTCGAGGGTATCCCCTGGCAACTATGGTCAGTGATCGGGGTACTCACCCTCTTGGTGTGCGTCGTCCCCGTCGCGACAGGGCGGAAACCATGAGTCTGGTTGCGACGATCGAGGTGATCGCGGTGGCCGCGGGACTCCTCGGGTGTCTCCTCATCTATCTCCGAATGCATGCCCCCAAAGCCCCCAGAAGATGGAGCCGATAAGACCGGCGAGGATCGGCCAAACCCGCCTTGGACGAAGTATGAACGGGCTGCGCGCTGGTATGTCTGTGCACCCTTGATGACTGCCGCTCGGGTGGCGGCCGGCGTCACGTCACTGACGTGCCACAACCGGACCTTCATTGCCGACGGGGTTGGAGCCGAAGCCTAATCGGCTAGGCATCGACCCTAGCAGCCTGTCGGACTGGAGTTTAGCTGACTGAGCGACGAAACGCCGCTTTGCGTTGCGCCAGCCGGTGAAGCGTCGCCTGCGTCGACCGCTATCCCGGTATGGTAGAAATACGATCCTTATATGCTCTCTAACCGGGCATAGAGAACGAAGATCCGCTTGATGTTCCAGGCTATGGTCACCAAGCTCCACTCGCCGCGGACCTTGTCGAGCCCGCGCAGCAGGAATTGCCGAAAGCCCAGAACCGACTTGATGATGCCGAACACCGGCTCTGGGGTGTGCTTGCGCTGGCCGTAGAGCTTCTTGCCTTCGGGCGTGGCCAAGCGGTGCACCATGGCTTCGAGCGGCGTCGGGTTCTTCGGTGCCGGCGGTGCCGCGGCAAAGCGCTCGTCCAAGGACGGGTGATGCGGTGCGCGGCCGATCGCCAGCAGCGGCTCGATCCCTGCCACAGCGCAGGCCGCCACATTGGCGGCGCTGAAATAGCCGCTGTCGCCGAGCAGCGTTTCCGGCGCTCCCAGAACCTTAGGCAAAGCCGCCAATTTGCTCAGCATCGGTTCGAGTTGCTGCTTGTCGTTGGCGGCTTGCACGACGTCGGCTGCCACCACCAACAGACTATCCGCCGTCACTACGGCTTGCGCGTTGTAGCATTGCTCAAACCCGCCGCCCGTCACCGGCATGATCCGCGAGTCCGCGTCGGTCAGATTGATCTGATCGCTGGGCCCGGGACCCGCCACCGGCGGGGCCGGCGGCTTGCCGCCGGGCTTCTTGCCGCTCGCCTGGGCCTTGGCTTGGCGCGCCGCAATCTTGGCTTGATACTCCGCCTGCTCTCGGGCAAAGCGCTCGCTGGCGCGCGCCTCGATCTTGGTGCGCGCCTCGGCAAGCTTCTTCAGTCGTTGCTCGCGCCGCTCGAGTTCCTCCGGGATCGACATCCCGTCGGGAACATCCGCCTTGTCCGCCGCCTCGGCCTTGGCCAGCAGCACCCCCACCTCGGCCTTCAGCTGCGCCTCCAGCTTGCCCGCGTGCTCATAAGAAAGCGC
>DATEQL010000659.1:0-7919 GCA_035272665.1 Allostellaceae bacterium | reverse complement strand
GCCCCAAGCCCTTTCGCTTGACCGTTTGGCAGCGCGGTCAGATTGTCGGTCGACTGCCCCGGTCCAAGTGGGAACGTCGCCAATGAGGCGACGCTGAGAGGATTGCTCATGACATGGTCGCCCTTATTATCAGCTCGTGGTCCCTTGGATCCGGAAATCGGCCGAGCCTTTGGAGGCCGTGGCGCCGGCCGGCAAGGTCAGCCGCAGCCACACACCTTGCGCGCCGGCCGCATTCGGTGCTGTCCCGGACGGCAGGTTGCCTGGGCTCGGCATGCTGACAAAGGCGGGTTGCGTTATAAAGGAACCGACGCCCGACGCGGGCGCGGCCTGCCGGTTGGCAACCGTGCCTGTGTCGTTCAGCGCTGTCGTCAGCGCCAGGTCCAGCAACGCGCCGGAAGGCAGAGCAGGCATCTCACTCGCCGCCTCGATCTGCGTGCCGGTCAGCGCCGTCGAGGTGTTATTGTTCACGACGAACACCTTTTCGTAGTAGGTCCGCTGTGACCCGGCTGGCACGTCCGCAGCACTTGTCGAGAACATGCGGACCACTGCCGTCACAGCATTCGGCCAGCTCTCGAACAGCATCCCTTGTAAGATCTTGTAGTTCGTCGTGTTGTCCGGCACCGTGGCCCAGTCACGGCTCACTGCGACCACGTCGGTACCGTATCCCGCAGTAGCGATGATCTGCCGCAATTGGTTCGCTCCGGTGCCGCTCTGAGTCCAAATAATCTGGCCGATCGACACCGCGGCGCCGTCGCCCGATTGCAGCTTGAACAGCGCCGGCGTCGTGCCGCTGTGATCGGCGGAGCCGGTCTGCGCGGTGCGTACATTAGTGTCGGTCGTTACCGAGCCCGATGGCAGTACGCAGCTGTGCGCGGCGAGCGCCACGTCACCGACGGCGGGGGTGCCGCCCGGATTGGCCACTGGGCCATTCGCGCTCGCTCCCGATAGCGCGGCGCAGAGCAACCGATCGAGCGATTGCGATCCGGTCACCCAGCTCTGCCCGGCCAGGGTCAGGGTCTGGTTTTGGATCGCGCCGGTCGTGTCGCGCCCGGAATAGGCGATTTTGGTCGCGGTGTCGCTCGATGAGCTCGAGATGACGTCGACGCTGCCAGCCGGGGTGATGTCGTAGAACGCGACACGTCGAGTGAAGTCGACCGCGCCGCCTGTTGTGGAGCCGTCGCTCTCGGGCATAAAAGCCGAGCCATAAACGACGATGTCGGATGGCAGCACGCTCATCAGAGCCTCCGCCTTTCTTCTAATCAGGGTCGGGCGGCGCACCGGGCCAGTAGAGGGCCCGAAGACGGCCATCGGGAGCTGCCCGCACTCGTCGGAGCGGACGGCCGCGGTTGTTCTTCGACGGCGCCTGCAGGGGTCTCCGTCTGCGACGTGAGAGCGTCGCGCCGCGGCACCGATCCTTGAGCGGTCAGGAACATCGGCTCGTCACCGCCCTCGATCGGGTCGAGTCCGAGGACGCCGCGTGCCTCGGTGAGGGTGTAGATGCCGTCCTTGACATAGCTTGTGAGAATTACGGATTGGTCCTGCGGATCCGTTGGCCGAATATCCGACCAGGCAAATTCGAGTTCGGCATGGCCCATCCGGTTCTGGTTGACGCTGTCGACAAGTCGCTGGACCCAGCCCATCAGTGGGCTGTGAGTTCTCCCGCAAATCTCAGCCCGGATGCGGCAATGCCAGCCGCGGCGAGCGCCTGCCATAGCGCAGCAGCAACCGCTTCCACCGTGATGCCCGTAGCGCTGACGATCAGCGGCGTCCCATCGACTGGACTGTCGACATAAGCATTCGCCACCAGAGCCGTACCGGTGTAGATAATCTCAATGTTGTGCTGCACTACGGATTCTCCCTCACCTTGACGCCATCGGCCGCGCGCTCCTCATTGAGTGCCGCGTAAATCTTTTCACAGGTCAGCGAGCAACTCTCACCGAGAGCTTCCGGGCAATGGTGCAGTGTGTCCCTGGCGCTGCGCCGCACTCGTCGGAGAGGAGGGCCCGGTTACTCTTCGACGGTGCCTGCAGGGGTCTCTGTCTGCGGCGGGCGAGCGTCGCGCAGCGGCACCGGTCCTTGAGCGGTCAGGAACATCGGCTCGTCACCGCCCTCGATCGGGTCGAGTCCGAGGACGCCGCGTGCCTCGTTCAGGGTGTAGATGCCGTCTTTGACATAGCTAGTAAGAATTACGGATTGGTCCTGCGGATCCGTCGGCCGAATATCCGACCAGGCGAATTCGAGATCGGCATAGCCCATCCGGTTCTGGATGACGCTGTCGACAAGTCGCTTGACCCAGCCCATCAGCGGGGCCAGGCCCTCCTCGAGGGCCGCCTCTTGTGCGGTCTCCGCGGTCGCCCGATTGACCTGCGGAGTGAAGGCGGTCGGCGGCAACGAGAACGCATAGCAGACGATCCGCGCCAACCACTCGTCGAAATCGTCCTTGTAGGGCGCCTCCTTGAAGGCTTGGTATTTGGTTCCGCCCGGTCCCCAAAGGAGCCGTGTGCGGCTGCCGGTATTGCCCTCGAGGATCGAGTCGAACCACTCCTGAAACTCACTGATCTGCTTAGTACTCCAGCCGTCCGGCGCGCTGAGCAGCCCGGGCGGGACATTACCTTCCGTGAAGTGTTGGAGTTGCATGATTTGCCGGCGCAGCCCAATGTTGACCGTCACGACGATCTGCTCGACCGGACTGAACCCGTACGCTTTGTGCGGACGGCGGTTGCGCGGCAGGTAGATCAGCTCGTCGTCGGTCAAGAGGCGCCACGGCCGGCCGTGGATCACTTGCTCATAGGCCGGCGCCGGGGGTTGCGGCCGGCGTCCGGTATCATCGATCAGGACCTTGATCGTCGATCCGTCGACGACATCGAGACCGGTGATATCGCCGCCGCGGTTGCGTCGGATCTCAAAGGCCGGAGCATCGAGCACGAGCACATCCTCGAGGGCCTCCCGCAGCCAGGTGGCGAAGGGTTGCTCGCCGTCGGGCTTGAGCCAGAACTCGGTCAACCGCTCGATGCGCGACGGCGCGTCGGTAGCCGGTTTCCTTTCGTTGCGCGACTTGATGGTCCACTCGAGTTTTTCGATTTGGTCCTTGCGCGTCTCGATCGCGAGGCGCGTGATATCGTGGCTTTCGGCCAGCGCCCTGAGCTCGTCGAAACCGATCGGCTCGTAGGAGCGCGGCGTGTAGATCGTGTTGTAACCGACCGGGAAGTCCCAAAGCCGCACCCGCTCGCGCTCGGGCGGGACCAGCGGATAGCTCGGCGAGAAGATCCCCTGGTCGGGCTGGAAGACGTCGCGAAATTGGGTGATATCGTTCTGAGTTCCCCAGCCGCCCCAGGTGTACGACGCAAGCGGTGCTCGGCCGGGTTGCGCTGGGCCCACGGTTAAGGAGGTTCGCTTTCCACCGGAAGGCGGCATGGCTTACTCCGCACGCTCGTCGTGGGCGACTGTGGCCATCATCAATATCCTCCTGTAATCGCCACGCGCTTCCAGGTGTTTGGTCCGGTGCAGATGTAGAGGTATTCGCTGTCGTGCGTCATCTGGTTGGTCGTGCAGGTCGATGAAGAGGCCGGGGAGCCCGCGCTGATCAGCCCGCCCAGATTGTTGAGCGTCTGCGGCGTCGCTGCGACGACCCGAAAGTTCGAGCCATCGAATTGCAGCGCTGCATATTCGTAATTCTGGCCGGCCGCGAGGGTCATCGAGTTGCTCGATGTGCCGCCGCCCGCCGGGAGCAGGATTTTCTCGCCGGCACCGCCGGCGACCTGGACGGCCATCGTCTTGCCGTTGTCGGCCGCAAAGCCCATCGTCCAGCCGGTACCGATCGACGTCGTCGATGGCAGGGTCACAACCAACGACGCCGCCGGCGTATTGTAGCTCGACACCGCGTTGCCGTTGTCGCTCTGCGAGGCCGCGTAGGTGCTGACCGCGGGGAAGCTCCATCGGTTGATGCCGGGGGCGTTACCGGTGATTCCGATCTGGGTCGCAGTCGCCGGCGTCGCCTCGACAACCCGGAAATTGCTGCCGTCGAATTGCAATACGAGCAGTTCATAATTGCCCGACGCGAGCGAGGCCGAGGTCACGGCAGCGCCGCTCCCCGGGAAGAGGATGTGGCCTCCCGATGTCCCGTTCACTTGGACCGCCGCGGCCTTGTTGCTGTCGCTGGCGATCCCGATCGTCCAACCCATCGGGATCGCCGTCGTCGACGGTAATGTCACGGCGATGTACGAAAGCGGGCTATTGAAGCTTGACACCACAACGCCGTTGTCGGCAACGGCCGCGGTATAGGCACTGACCGCCGGGAAACTCCAGTGGCTGATCCCGCCGGCGCCGATCATGCCGATCGCCTGTGCAGTCGCCGGAGTCGCATCGACGACGCGGAAGTTGCCGCTCCCGTCGTATTGCAGCACCACAAACTCGTAGGCGCCCTGACTGGTATTCGCCAGGGCCAGCATCGTCGCCGATGAACCCGATCCGGGCCACACGATATGACCCCCCGACGTGCCATTGACCTGTACTGACAGAGGCTTGGTGCTGTCGGTCGCAAAACCCATGCTCCAGCCCGTCGGCAAAGCCGTCGTCGCCGGCAGAGTCACGGTCAGTCCCGAGATCGTGTTGAAGCTCGACAGAGTGTTGCCATTGTCCCCCAGCGTCGCCGCATATCCTGAAGTGGACGGATAGAGCCAATTGCTGGGCCAGGGCGGTGGATCAAAGCCGTTGACGAGACGCGTGTTGCGCGTCGAGGAGATGATGCGCCAATTGTTGCCGTCCGACTGCACCGCGACGTTTTCATAGTTACCAGGACCGAGGACGATCGACGACACCGATTTGCCGCCCGCCAAGATTGCTCCGGATGGAGCAATGATCGTCATCCCCTTGCCGTTGTCTGTCGCAAAACCCATCGTCCAACCGGGATTTACGCTGCCAATAGCCGGCAGCGTCACGGTCATCGACGCGCCGGGGGCATTGTAGCTCGAGATGTTGAGCCCGTCGTCGAGCGCTGTCGCCGTATAGCTGGCGGCCAGCGGAAAATTCCACCGGTTGCGCGATCCGGTTCCGATCACGGTAACCCCGGTCGAGGACGGCCCGAAATTGACCGTCGCACCGCCATAGTTCGGGTTGATCAGCACATTGCTGGTGCTCGCCGTCGCGTTGACCGCGGTGACGCAGTTGAAATACGGCGAGAAGAAGGTGTTCAGGCCATTGTGGTTGAACGTGATCGAGAGGCAGGTCGGCGACACTTCGAGATCGAGGCCGAAGAACGTGTTGCTGAAATTGTAGCCGTTTTCGAGCACGAGGCCCCTGCCGCCGGTGCCCTCCGCAGTGCCGGCGCCCGAGATCCGAGAGAATTGTGTTTGTTCGAGTGCCAGCCCGGCCGCACCTCCGGACGAGACGCAGACGGCGTAAATGTCGCTGTCGAGGATAAAGTTGAACTGGCACCCTCCCGACCCCGATGCAGTGCTGGCATTATTGACGATCAGGTGGTCGATCTTTGCAGAGTTGTGCGCATCGGAGAAATCTGCCTCACCGAGCACCACCGCATAAGCCGGCGTGCTGGCGTTGACGAACAGAATTCCTTCTTCCTTGAAATAGAAGCAGCCGGTCGGGCTGGTCGTCGAGCCGCCGCTGCATTGGACCTGCAAGACCGGTCCCGCGGCGATCGCGCGCCCATCGATCGTTGCCCCCTCCGAGATCAGTCGAAAACCCCTGGACGCCTGGCCGGCATAGTCGATCGCGATCGCCGAGGTGACCTTGTACGTTCCAGCCGAGAAATGCAGCGGCCAGTTGTTGGTGATCGCTGTCGCGATCGTCGTATTGATCGCCGTCGTGTCGTCGTGGCTGTCGTCACCGACGGCGCCATTGCAGCGCACATCGATCCAAGGACGCCCCGAGCACATCAGCACGTCGCCGCTCATCGTCGCGGTACCGGTCGTCGACAACGTCGAGAAATTGCCGGGCGACTGCGCAAAACTCGGCAACGCGATGCCGAGCCCGAAGGCGAACGCGGCGAGCCACAGGAGGCGCCTCATCACCACCTGCGCGCCGCGAAGGCCTGACCGGTAGCGCCGCCCCAAAGGCTGAGAGCCCCAGCCGGCTTGTAGCCCGAGGGGGTCATGAATACGGCGCCCGCGGCGATCGGGATCGACGCACCGCCCGATGTCGCGGGGCCGACATCGCTGACGTAAATCGTCGCCGACGAATTGTTGGCGACGAGGTAGCCGTTGATCGGGATGAAACCGGCGAACAGCGTCTGCGCCGTGCCTCCGGCGACCACTGTCCCGCTGCCGTCGATCGCAACGGCGCCGCCGGTGTTGATGACCGGCAGCGGTGCCGTGGGGCCGACCGGCGTCGCTATGCCGCCGACCACCGCCGCCGGAGCATGCACCGGGACAAGGTTGCCGGCAACATCGGCCTGCGTCGAAATCGGCTGCGTCGTCGTGTTCGCGTCTTTGACCAGGAGCGTCAATTCACGATCTCCTTCCGAGCGGTATAAGAGTACCCGTCACCCGTTAGCCTCCCACCGGCTATGGTGAAGGGCTGCCTTGTATCCGGGCGAACTCCAGTAATGCTTGTTCAGCCTCTGCTCGGCTCGGATGCAGGCCGAGAAAGTAGCGGTGACCGTCGATCCTCACTTGTGCTCCAAATAGAGCGCGCTGACGATAGACGTGCCCAAATCGATGGGGCCGGCGGGTCGGCGGAAATTTCTGCCGCATTTCGTGCAAATAGGCAGCGGCCGTGTCAGGCGATCGAAACGTCCCTAGATAGCGATGCTCGCCGCCCACCGACGCCTGAACGTAATATGTCGTCACCCCGTGCTTGGAAGCGCGAGGATATATGCCTTTCAGGTAGATCACTGGCATTGCAATTAAGGATGTAGATTTTATTCCAACAAGAAGCCCAACCCGGTTACTGGGATGGCGTTATAGGTGGCGGTCGCCGTGGCACCCCCAGCCGTGTCACTCGAAGGCGCCGAAATGTTGAAGCCGGTGGCATCTGAGGCGATCGTCACCGGTTCGCCGGTACCGGTCCACGTGATCGCAGAGGTGGGCAGCGGATTGCAATTCTGATCAACCGCGGTGACGTGAACCGCAGCACCTCCGGCCGACAGGGTGAGGGATGTGACCCCGTTGGTGCAGGCGGCATTCGCCGCCGCACCCAACAAACAGAATGCCACCAAGGTCCAGAGCGGGATCACGGCGAGGTGAAGCCGATGCTCGTGACAGTCGGCATCGTCACAACGTCCTGCAACGAAGCAGTGACGGTGCCATCTTTAGCAGTCGCCGTAACGGTTACGGCGCCCGTGCCCGGCGGTACCGTAAAGTTGAAGCCGGTGGTGTCTGCGACGACCGAGATATTGCCCTGGCCCGACCAACTGACGGCACTGGGGGGCAACGGGTTGCAGTTCTGGTCGACGACCGTCACGTGAACGGCAGGGCCGCCGGATTGTTCGGCCAAGCTCGTCACCGCTCCGCTGCAGGCCGCATGGGCAGAGACCGATATGTGCGCCACTGCAACGACGAAAAATAGGGCCTTAATGTGATGCATCATGTACTCCTTTCTCACCAATAAATCTCTACGGCCGCTGCTTCTGAGCGAGCTGCCGATAGAGCTCGAAGATTCCCTGGTTGGACATCGGCTCGACCAAGAGATCGGTCAAAGCCCATACGAGAGCGTCGACCCGGTCGGGCGAGTCTCCCGCCGAGCGGATTGCGAAATCACGAACGCCCGAAGGTGTAAAACTGCACATCTGATCTTCGAGCTGCGGGAAGGCGCCGAGGTGGTGAACCCGACCCTGCTCGTAAAGCGCGGCCACCGGTTCGGCCCGGGTAACCTTGTCACGTGAGGCGCGCACCGCTGCAAAGGCGACGTTCGGATCGATCACGCGCAGGGTCGCCTCGACCATCTCGCCACCGTGGTTCACCTCG